>JAUWFF010000336.1 GCA_030607105.1 Filomicrobium sp. | reverse complement strand
GCTTGCCAATCAACTGAAGGCCCAGCGGCGTACCCTCGCCGGAAATCCCGGCGGGAACCGAAATACCGGGTAGACCCGCCATGTTGACGGTGACTGTGAAAATATCCTCCAGGTACATTTGTACAGGATCGCCCGATTTTTCGCCGAAAGCAAAGGCGGGTGTTGGCGTCGTTGGAGTCAGGACGACGTCTACGGTATTCCATGCAGCGTCAAAGTCGCCCTTTATCAGCGTGCGCAACTTCTGGGCCTTGAGGTAGTAGGCGTCGTAGTACCCTGCCGACAGTACATAGGTGCCGATGAGGACGCGGCGCTTGACCTCGGCGCCGAAGCCGGCAGCGCGGGTTTCCTCGTAGGTGTCGATGAGATCCTTGCCGGGTACGCGCAGGCCGTAGCGGACGCCGTCATAACGGGCCAGGTTCGAGGAGGCCTCGGCCGGAGCAATTATGTAATAAGCCGGCAAGGCATATTTGGTGTGCGGTAGAGAGATATCACGGATGGTGGCGCCGGCGTCCTTCAGCCAGGCGACCCCCTGTTCCCAGAGGTTGGCAGCTTCCTCGGTCATGCCTTCGATGCGGTATTCCTTCGGCACGCCGACGCGGAGGCCCTTGACGCCCTGGTCGAGGCCTGCCTCGTAATCGGGAACGTCAACTTCAACACTGGTGGAATCCTTGGGATCGTGGCCGGCCATGACCTTCAACATCAAAGCGCCATCGCGCACCGTCTTGGCGATCGGGCCGGCCTGGTCGAGAGATGATGCAAAAGCGACGATGCCGAAACGGGAACAGCGCCCGTACGTCGGCTTGACGCCAACGGTCCCGGTCAGGGCCGCGGGCTGGCGGATTGAACCGCCGGTGTCGGTGGCCGTGGCAGCAAGGCAGAGGTTAGCGGCGACGGCGGCGGCTGAGCCGCCGGAGGAACCACCCGGAACTAACTTTTCGTCAGAGCCCTCGCGCCGCCAGGGATTGACGGCCGGGCCAAAGGCGCTGGCTTCGTTCGATGAGCCCATGGCGAACTCATCGTTATTGAGCTTGCCCAGCATTACCGCGCCGGCATCCCAGAGGTTCTGAGTCACGGTCGATTCATAGGTCGGCCGAAAGTCATCAAGGATCTTGGAACATGCCGTCGTCCGCACACCCTTTGTGCAGAAGAGATCCTTTATGCCGATCGGAAGGCCTTCCAGAACACCAGCCGTGCCCTTGGCGATGCGCTCTTCGGAGGCTTTGGCCTGTGACAGGGCCTCATCCGGGGTCGGTAAGACGTAGAGGTTGAGATCGCCGTTGCCCGCCTCGATCGATTGAAGATGCGCGTTCGTCAACTCGGTCGCCGAGAAGTCTTTTGCGGCAAGGCCGTCCCGGGCCTCAGACAGTGTAAACTTCGTCAGATCAGTCAAGGGGTCTCTTTCTGCGGTTTGTCTTGCGCAAAGTTAATGTCACCGACCATCGACGCAGGCTTAATCGACGACCTTGGGCACGACGAAGAAGCCGTCCTCCCTCATCGGGGCGTTGGCGACAATCTCGTCGGCTTTTTCACCGTCCTTCACAATATCTTCGCGCTGTTTGAGAGAGATCGGCACGACGCGGGTCATGGGCTCGACGCCGTGAGTGTCGACCTCGTCCAATTGCTCCACCCAGTCAAGGATGGCGGACAGCTCGCTTTCCAGCCCAGCGGCCTCTTGGTCAGTAATCTTTATGCGCGCGAGGCGCGCGATGCGCCGGACGGTTTTCTCGTCGACGTGCATGATTCCCCTCGCGGTCACGGACAAAAGACTTCAAGAATTGGCTCAATAGCCGCGAAGGGCCTTGCGCGCAACCACAGCGTAGGTGGGGTACGCGAAAGTCGGTGACGCATGCCAAGCCGGGGACGCAGCAGCGCCCCGAAAACCTCAAATCGACCACCGATCGAGAGACGCCGCCTTAAACGTCGAGGACTTCACCGACCTTCGGGACGACCACATCCTCGCTGCTCATCTCTTCGATGAAGTCATCAGGTGTCTGGTCAATGATCGGGAAGGTGCCGTAATGGCATGGAATGACGAGTTCAAAGTCAAAGAACCGTTTGCAAGCCATCGCCGCGGTCACAGCTCCCATAGTAAAGCGGTCGCCGATCGGAACGAGGCCGATGCTGGGCTCGTAGATCTCATCGATCAGTTCCATATCAGTGAAGATGTCGGTGTCGCCCATATGCAGGACAACGGGGCCTTTCTCGGGCGTGATGATGAAACCATTGGCGGACCCAAGCGGAAAACCTACACCCTGCTCTACGAGACCAGCGGAATGATCGGCGCGGACCAGCGAAGCCTTGAAGTCACCGAGATCAATCGTGCCGCCTGTGTTCATTGGTTCAAAAGCAGTTACACCCTGTTTTGCAAGCCACATACACAGATCGTAGTTGGTTACCACCGTGGCGCCGGTCGACTTGGCGATGTCGGTGGTATCTCCGACGTGATCGCCGTGTCCGTGGGTGAGGAGAATGTGGGTTACTCCCGATATCACGGCGTCCTTGGCTATTCCCGAGGCCTCGAATGTGGCATTGCCCGATAGGAAGGGATCAACGAGAACCACGCTCGAGCCTAGCTCAAGGCGAAAGCAAGAATGCCCGTACCAATTCAACTTCATAGCGGCCCCTTCTCTTGTCGGCATCGCGTATAGTCGAACACGCGCTGGTCATATGTGCGCTAGAGTATAAGGCGCTCGGCGCGCACAACAACGGGTGAAAAGCAGACAATGGCAAACGCGAACGATGCTGAACGACCCACGGGGCAGATAGTGGAGGATGCGGAGGTCTTTCTCGGTCTGCTGCCCGCTGACCGCGCGCTCATTGGAATCGATGCGGGAACAAAGACCTTTGGACTCGCATTATCCGACCTTAGTCGCACCATCGCCTCGCCGCTGGAGACAATCCAGCGGCGCAAGTTTTCAAAAGACCTGCTGCGCTTCGAGACGCTCATCGAACATAACAATATTTGCGGCCTCGTCCTCGGCCTACCGCGCAATCTCGATGGGAGCGAGGGACCGCGTGCACAGTCGACCCGGGCTCTGGCGCGTAACTTCGCGCGAAGCTTGAATCTGCCCATCTTGCTGTGGGACGAGCGGCTGACCACAAGTCAA
>JAUWFF010000396.1 GCA_030607105.1 Filomicrobium sp. | reverse complement strand
GTCGGTTGCGATCACAGCGGGCTTCAGCGGCCAGAGGATCGTCGTTTTCGGCGCGGTTCACAAATCGCTGCAAGCCTCGGCGGAACAAGGCCTCTATGACGTCATCGTTGTCCTGGAGGGCATGAACACGCCTCTGATTAGCCGTCGAAAGTCAAACGTCGCCGGCCTATGGATCAACACCCAGTCGGTAGAGTTCGTCAGTGTACCGAGCTACTACACGATCTCATCGACGCGACCGATTGAGGAAATCTCGACGCCGCGGGTTTTCGATGAACACGAGATCGGTTTTCGACACGTGCACATTGAGCCCGAGCCCGGCCAGGCTTCTAAGATGTCGGAACACGAACTGCAGATGTTTCGTCAGGCGATCGTCCGGTTGAAGGCTGAGGAAGGTCTCTACCAGAAGAATGAAACTGGCGTTGTGTTCATTGGCAAATCTCTGTTTCGTACGTCGATCGATTTGCCCGCGAACGTTCCCATTGGCCCTGTTAAAGCGCGCACCTATCTGTTTCGCGACGCCGAACTCATCGCCGAAAAAACCGCGACCGTGCAACTTGAACGCCGCGGCCTCGAAGCATTCTTGTATTCCTTCGCCTTCGATCACCCTGCGCTATACGGGCTCTTTGCCGTCATCATGGCGGTCAGCGCCGGCTTGGCTGCATCCGCCATCTTCAATCGCAGTTCGAGCTGAACGGCAGGCCTTGATTGAATATGATGCAAGTGGCACGCTGTCATCAGTCTTCTCGCAGAAGCCGCGTGGCAATCGGATAGAGTCCTTCCTGCCCCATCAACCACACGGCGAAGGCCTGCCCTCCAAACAGAGGATCGAAGGCTACATCAAGGATATTGAGGCCTCCGGTGTAGGAGCCAAACGCCGGCACCACGAGTCGCTGTCCGTTGCCAATGAAGCAGGGGCGCCGAAGCGTGTAGCCGTCGCGCGATATCTTCGCGGCTGGATGCAAATGCCCGGCAATCTCGTGCGTCGTCCAGGCGCCGCGAGGCTCGTGGCGCAACGTGATCCCTTCAACCGTGAGGCTGTCGATCACATACCCGCCAATCCACTTGGCGATCTCCGGGTCATGGTTGCCCGTCACCCAGATCCATTCGCACTCGCTTTGCATAATGCGCAACGCGTCGGCGTCGCGAGGCTCCATCCTTTCGGCCGCTTCGCAATCGTGGAAACTGTCCCCCAAAGCAATTACGGTCTTCGCATCGAACCGGTCGATCGCCTCAGCTAATCGCGATAGCGTTTCGCGCGTGTCATAGGGCGGCAGCAACTGCCCATGCGTAGCGTATGACGACCCCTTCTCCAGGTGCAGGTCAGCGATGATGAGCGCCTTCTCGGACGGCCAATAAAGCGCGCCCGACATATCCGCCAGGAAAGACTTCCCGCACAACGAAACGTTCTGCACCTTGAAATCTTGAACATCCAAGCGCTCTGGCTTCATTTGAAGCATGGGCAAATCTCTCCGCTTTCAATCGACGTTCAAATCTTACTTTACCGCGAGCGGCGATGTCTTGCACGGGGGCGGGGCCATCGATCCACGCCAAATTCCGCCGCCCTTTGATCCGTTCAGCCTATTGCGTCGCGAATCAGATCTTCGGCGGCTTCCCTGAGCAGGCCTTCACGGCCCTGTTGCCCAACCGATTCCCGTCCGATCTCCAGCAGGATAGGTACCGAAAGCGGCGACACGCGATCCAGAGCGACATGGCGTATGGAGCCACGGATCCGCTTCAAAAAGTCGCCAAGCCGGGCGATGTCCAGTAGACCGGTCGCCGCATCCGCGCGAGCCGCCTCGATTAAAATATGCCCCGGATCATGCCGCATGAGAACATCGTAAATGAGGTCGGTGGACATGGTCACCTGCCGCCCGGATTTTTCTTTTCCAGGGTGTCGGCGCTCGATCAAGCCAGCGATCAAGGCGCAATACCGAAAGGTCCTCTTCATCAGTGAGGATTCGCAAAGCCATGCTTCAAGGTCATCGCCCAGCATGTCTTCTTCAAACAGTCGCGCCAGTGAAACGTGTCCTTGAACAATCATCTCCGCGATGTCACGGCGCCCCCAGATCGACAGTCCGTAATCGTTGGCGACGAAGCCCATCGGCATGGCTCCGGCTCGCTCCAGCCGGCGCGTCAAAAGCATCCCGAGCGTCTGATGCGCCAGGCGCCCTTCGAAAGGATATGCCACAAGGTGGTAGCGCCCCAATCGGTGAAAGGTCTCCACCAGCACCCCGGTCGCCTGCGGGATGGCCGAGCGTTCATCTTGTAATGCGAGCCAGTCCGACACCGGCACCGGCAAATACTGCCACGACTGCCGGTCATGCAGTATCCTGCGGACGCGTTCCGCCAGGTGCGTCGACAGCGGGAACTTGCCGCCGTTGTAACTTGGCACGATCGGGTCATGCGCGGTGGCCCGCGATACGAATGCTTCGGTTTCCTTGAGGCCCTCGAAGCGCAACACTTCGCCGGCGAACACAAACGCCTGCCCCGGCGTTAACTGTTCGATGAAATACTCTTCGAGTTCGCCGAGAACACGCCCTCCCGCCAGCGGCCGCGATGTGGC
>JAUWFF010000300.1 GCA_030607105.1 Filomicrobium sp. | reverse complement strand
ATGGCGTGTTTCACCCGGACAAGGTCATCGGCACCAAATCCAAGTTCATAGCGCTCGCCCGCGATGAGCGGCAGTCGCCCCTTGCCGACAAACGTCCCATCACGAAAAAGCGCGACGGGGCCCGGCAGCAACGGCGTCTCACCTGTACGTTCCAACCCCGCGTAGAGGTACGCAGTCGGCTGTCTCTTCGGCACGGCTTTTACACTCAGCAACACGTCAAAGTCAGCTTCCGAAATCATTAGGTTCTTCGCTTCGCCAGTGGAATCGATGTCGGCCCGTCCTGGAACCGCGAAGATTGCTTGAAATGGTGCTGACTCGACGGTGGCCATAACGGGTTTGGCTGCTGATCGCCTTGGCGAAGCGGCCTTGCGGCTCCGGTTTCGCGAATTCTTATTACGCTCCTGAGCAGGCGCTTCACTGGCCGAATTCATGGACATTATTCCGCCAGCGGCGGGCGATGGCGCCGGCCGTGGCTTCATGATGTCGACGACCATCGGCCGCAACTGCGGCGCGGTCGAACCCGCCGTCGGCCGCGTCGTAGAAAGCTTAATCGCGACGTTTTTCCAAGGCTCGCCGCTGCGCTGCTGTATCGTCGCGCGACGCACGAGCTGCAGTTTTGATTTTGCATCGGCCGCTTCAGTCTTGAGCCGCGCCTCATACGAAGGCGTCCATGATGCAGAACGCACCTGATACTTGATATTCAAGTCGGCCTCGAGTGCTGCATCGGTGCTGACAAAAACCTTCACCTGAGTGCGTTCGCTGCGCTTTGGCGCCAACTCAGACAGCTTCTTCTCTAGATCTTCAATTTTCCGATCCAGGTCTCGAATCTCAATTTCGGCTTCGTGGATCGTTTCCTGAATTTCGCCCATCTCATTTCCGATGAGGCTGACAATTTGCCCCCAATCCGGACCTTGACCAGAATTTCCATCCCGTCCCGGTGAAACGTTGGGTAGGTTCGCGAGATTCTGCAAAAGCATTTGCTGTGTCTTCGCGGTTTCGATCCTGCCGTGGACCATCTGCCTCTTGTCCTTGAGGCCTTCGATCTCCTTTTCAACCCGCTTGCGCTCTGACACGTCATCGCCGGCACCGCTTTGCGGAACGAACAGCCGGCGCTGGTCAACTGAACCAATGCGGAGCGTGCCGGTCGCATCGCCTTCGACCCGGATCGAGCCTGCAACCGTTTGCGCTGGAAGGTCCGGGAACACGATCGTTGTCTCGCCCGCCGGCAACGACACCTTGGCGGTACGGTTCACTTCCGCGCCGGAAGGGAACACAACCACGTTGTCGATGGTTGAGGTGGTTTCAAGCTCCGCTGCCGCAGCAACCATCAACGTCGGCGCGCTCAAGGCAAGCGCCAAAGCCCCAAGGGCAAGGTAATTCATTCGATCCGCCTTTCGAATTCTACAAGTGAGCGTAAGAACCCATCCCCAATCCGGAGAAAATCGCAGAAATCGCCTCTTTTTATGACCCTCACGCCAAAATTCGAGGCGCCAGACACAAACCAAAGGCGCCCACTCAAGACCAGAATGGACGCCTTTAGAACATTGATCCTGCGAAACAGTTAGCGCGGCGGAGTCTAGAATTCCAGCCGCTTCGCCCGCACCACGTGCTCCAGTGCCGTCACTTTGTCCAGGATTTCCTCGCCAATCGATTCATCAAGCGCCACCACCGTGATTGCATCACCACCAGCATGCTCGCGGCCAAGGTTGAACGTTGCGATGTTCACACCATGGTCGCCCATCAGTTGGCCGAAGGCACCAATGAAACCCGGCTTGTCGGAATTTCGTACGAACATCATATGCGGCGTCACCTCGAAATCCATATTGATGTCACGAACCTGGATGATGCGCGGCCGGCCATCCGAGAACACCGTCCCGGCCACCGAACGGTTGTACTCCGGTGTCTTCACGGTGAGCTTGATGTAGCTCTCATAGACGCCATGCTCGGCGCATAACAGCTCTTCGACGGCAACCCCGCGATCCTTCGCGATAACACCAGCCGAGACCATGTTGATGTCCTGCAGCTTCGGCCGCAGCACACCCGCGAGAGCCGCCGCCGTCATCGGCTTGACGTTAAGCGTCGAAACATCACCGCAATACTCCATATGCACGCCCTTCAGCGGCACGTCCGTCAGCTGCCCGGCGAACGAACCGAGCTGCTCGGCAAGCTTGACCCACGGCGTCAGTAAGGGTGCTTCCTCAGCCGAAATCGATGGGAAGTTGATCGCATTCGTGATGGCGCCCTTGAGCAGGTAGTCCGACATTTGCTCGGCGACCTGCAACGCCACGTTCTCCTGTGCTTCCCCCGTCGACGCGCCCAGATGCGGCGTGCAGATGACATTGTCCATCCCGAACAGCTCATTGTCCTGGGCCGGCTCTTCGGCATACACATCCAACGCTGCTCCGGCCACCTGTCCGGAACGCAACGCCGCCGCCAAGGCAGCTTCATCAATCAGTCCGCCACGCGCACAGTTGACGATACGCACGCCCTTTTTGGCTTTCGCTAGCGCCTGCTCCGAGAGAATGTTCCGGGTCTGATCCGTCAATGGTGTGTGCAGCGAAATGAAATCCGCCCGCGCCAGAAGCTCATCGAGCTCCACCTTCTCCACGCCAATCTCGCGCGCCCGCTCCTCCGACAGGAAAGGATCGAAGGCGATGACCCGCATCTTCAAACCGATGGCCCGGTCCGCGACGATCCCGCCGATATTGCCGCAGCCTATGATCCCGAGCGTCTTGTTGAAGAGTTCGACTCCAACAAACCTCGACTTTTCCCACTTGCCTTGTTGCGTCGACGTGTTCGCCTGCGGGATCTGCCGGGCAAGCGACATCAGCATCGAAATCGCATGTTCCGCGGTGGTGATGGAGTTGCCGAACGGAGTGTTCATCACAATGATGCCGCGCGACGTGGCTGCTTTTGTATCGACGTTGTCGACACCGATGCCGGCGCGTCCAATGACCTTTAAGTTGGGCGCTAGACCGAGCAGCTTTTCGGTTGCCTTGGTCGCCGAGCGGATTGCCAGGCCATCAAACTCGCCAATCATTTCAGCGAGCCGGTCTTTGTCCTTGCCGAGCTTCGGTTCGAAGGTGACATCGATGCCGCGGTCCCGAAAGATTTGCACGGCGGTTTCCGAAAGCGCGTCGGAGATAAGTACTTTGGGTTTGCTCATCATTGTAGTCCTGTTTGAAGTCGCATCCCGCTCGCGTTATCCCTCTAACCCGACGGTTATTGGGGTCCAGAAGCGTGACGGGAAAATTTGTCCAGCTGTGTTGAGTTAGATGCTAGGCCGCCTTGGCCAGCGCCCCCTTCGCCTCCGCGAATGCCCAGTCGAGCCACGGCAACAGCGCCACAACATCGGCCGCTTCAACGGTCGCGCCCGCCCAAATACGCAGGCCCGC
>JAUWFF010000011.1 GCA_030607105.1 Filomicrobium sp. | reverse complement strand
CGCCTCGCGCAAGACCTACGACATCGAAGCTTGGCTGCCGGGGCAGGATAGCTACCGGGAAATATCGTCGTGCTCCGTGTGCGGGGATTTCCAGGCCCGGCGCATGAACGCGCGTTACCGGGCTGGCGATAAGGACGTGCGCTTCGTGCACACGCTGAATGGTTCGGGCCTTGCCGTCGGGCGGACGCTGGTTGCGGTCATGGAGAATTATCAACAGGCCGACGGGTCGGTGGTGATCCCCGAGGCGCTGAGGCCGTACATGGGTGAGATCGAGGTGATAGGTTCCTGAGCCAATGAATGGGATTGGCAACTCAGAGCCCCGTTGCCGGAGCCGTCTGCTGAACTTTTTTATTTCCAATCCTTAGCCCCTGGACCCAAACATGCGCATCCTGGTCACCAATGACGACGGCATCAATGCTCCGGGGCTCAAGGTGCTGGAGGAGATCGCCGCCCGGCTCAGTGATGACGTCTGGGTGGTGGCACCGGAAACGAATCAGTCAGGGGCGTCGCATTCGCTAACGCTGCATGAGCCACTGCGCTGCCGTGAGGTCGGTGAGCGGCGCTACGCGGTGCGCGGTACGCCGACCGACTGCGTGATCATGGGCGTGCGCCACATCCTGTTGGACAATCCGCCGTCGCTGGTCTTCTCAGGGGTCAACTACGGCTCCAACATCGCCGAGGACGTGACGTACTCGGGGACGATCGCTGGGGCCATCGAGGGCGCTCTGCTTGGAATTCGCTCATTTGCAATGAGCCTCGCCGTTGGCTTCGATCAGGAGGGTGCTATTCACTGGGAAACGCCGCTTGCCTACGCTCCGAAGATCGTTCAGCGGCTTATCGATGCTGATCTGCCAGAGGGGATTGTGATGAACGTCAACTTTCCCGATCTGGCGCCGGAAGCCGTGGCAGGGATCTCGATCGCCCGCCAGGGGCGGCGGGACCAGAACAACCTGCATATTGACAGACGGCTAGACACGTGGGGAAACCCCTACTTCTGGTTCGGCTTTGAGCGAAGAAAATCAAATCCGGCCGAGGGCACGGACCTTTGGGCGATCTACAAGGGGCAGATCGCTGTGACACCGCTGCATGTCGATTTAACAAACGAGCCTATGCACGACGTATTGAAGGGAATTTTCGTGGATACGCAGCGGTCCGGATGATCAGCTAGCGAGCTATCGCTCTCGACTTCGTTCTTTCCAGATTAATAACCTTGCCCATTGACAATCCCATTGCTGCCACCGTCTGGACGCAAGCGCGTCAAGTCGGTTGCACAATTGCGGCGTAAGACTCAAGCATGCGCGCGGCTTTGGGCTGGCAACTGAGTTGGCTGATAGCTTGGCGAGTTACAGCGGGTGAGTCTTGAATTTCGCGATACGCGTCGTCCCAATCGCGCACGAATTTTTGGGGAGCCGGCCTTCCGTTAATCGGCTGTTAACCGAGCCTTGGTTAACAAAGGGCTGGTATCGAGGTGCGTATCATGACTGAGTTGATTTCGACGAAGTGCTTCAGCGGATGGTTCTCCGCTTTCCAAAAACCGGCCTTCGCAGGCCTTTGCGCCGCGATTGTCGCCGCTGGATGTAGCGCGGACGTAACGCGCTTTGGTGGTAACGGTTTCAGCCTCAACACTGACGCAAAGGCCAGCTTGCTGCCTTCAGAATCGCTGACCGGCGGGGGCGGGGCCCCATTGTCCCAGCAATCTCCGGATGCGGGTTATGGAGGTCCGCGGTCTTATGGATCGACGACCCGGATCGAGACGTCAGCGCTTCCAGACCGTTCGCGCAGATCTTCGAATGATCGCAGCGCCCGCAGAGAAGTGGCGCTGCGATCGGATGGCTCCGCTAACACTTATTCGAACGCAAGCCTCGAAAAAGGTGAGCCAATCACGGTTGAGCGCGGCGACACGCTCTATGGCCTGTCACGCCGGTATGGGGTCTCGGTTGCCGAGCTGATGTCGGTCAATGGTCTCAACGATTCAATGCTCCGGATCGGGCAGCGGCTCTACGTGCCGATGCGAGCTTCGGGTGCGCCGAGTGTCCGGGCGGAGTCACGCACGTCTCGGCGCGAGCTGGTTGCGACCGCCGATGCACCGTCAACGTGGAATGGCAGCTACCAGGTTCGAAGCGGAGACTCGCTTTACAAGATCGCGCGCCAGTATGGCGTGAGGACCAGGGAATTGCAGCGTTACAACGCGATCACCGATCCACGTCGTGTCATGCCCGGGACCGTTTTGAAGGTTCCAGGCGGTGGGCGGCCGGATACCTATGTGGCATCGCAGGATCGTGTTCTGGAGCGTCCGGTTTCTCGCAAGTCTTCCGGTGACCGCTATGCGGCATTGCCCACGAGCGAAAGGAGAAGCGATGCTGTGTCGGCGCCGAGGGGTGTGCGAACCGTGGCGATTACGCCGGTGAGCGTCAACAGGCCGGACAGCCGCTCGTCGGGTGACGATGACTTGACACGGCTCAAGTGGCCGGTGCGCGGCAAAGTGATCGCCAGCTTCGGCTCACGGCCGGATGGAACCCACAACGACGGGGTTAACTTCGCGGTGCCGACCGGGACGGATGTCCGCGCGGCTGATGAAGGTGTGGTTGCTTACGCGGGTTCCGAGCTGCGCTCCTATGGCAATCTCATCTTGCTACGCCACGACAACGGATGGGTGACGGCCTATGCGCATAACAGCAGGCTTATGGTCAGCCGCGGCGACAAGGTGCAACGCGGGCAGGTGATCGCAAAGTCGGGCAACAGCGGGCAGGTGGACCAACCTCAGGTGCATTTCGAGCTGCGACAGTCGTCAAAGAAGCCGGTCGATCCGATTCCCTACTTGGAAAAGCTTTAGGGCACTATCTGGAGAAGCCCAAAAGCGCAGGCCTCCGCGCGATGGCTCTCCGAATTGTCCCGGGATCGTCTCCCGGGACCTTTTTTTGTCTATCCGCCCCCGTAATAGCCGTTCACACACGAAAGATCCGACCTGACCATATTCTACGGAACCTCACGCAAGCTTGCAGTCTGACAATCTTGCGAGTTGTTGAAGATGGCGGAGCCGCTTGATCAACAGGCGGATGATGATGTGCTTGCGTGTCCCGCGACCAACAGCGACCCAGCGCGCTTCAAGGCGCCCCTACTGCTGTTGCGCCTTATGTTTGCACTTGGCCTGGGCGCACCGCTTTTGCCGACGCTGCTACCGGAAGCGGAACTTGAAGGCATTGCCGATTAAATTGGCTATGACTGGGTTGGTTTGTTGGGGCCGGCATACGCCGTGCAGACACTTTGGATTTTCGCGATCATTGTCCCTGTGGCTGCAATGAATGGCCCGAGATTTGAGCGTGTATCCTTAGTTGCCACCGTGAAGTCGGAGGCATTTGCGGCCTTCGTTGGCGCGCGTTTCTGCGTTGGCATGGTGTTCTCAACGGTGCAGTTGCTGCCTTAGGCGCCCATGTGGCTGCAAGCTCTGACCTGCATTGGGCCAACGTCGCTCTCGCGGTGGCGATCTCGTTTTAATTTTCGCACGGTATGCAGGGCAGGGCAACGAAGGTGGCCTGAGGCGCGCGGGTCCCGAGATGGAAGTCTGCTGGGGCTATCGGTGAGGCAGCGGAACGCCGTTAAACGTTGCGCCGCAGATCCGGGTGGAGGCTCTTGCCCAGAATATGCTCGGAGGCACCAATGACGTATCCGCTGGCACCGACAATGAGCGGGTCGTGGCGGCCAACAACACGCAGGTCCTTGCGGGGGTACGGCAGTGTGCTCAAGAAGTGCTTAATGCAGTTCAGCCGGGCACGTTTCTTGTCGTTTGATTTGACGATGGTCCAGGGTGCATCCGCGGTGTCCGTGTAGAAGAACATCGCTTCTTTAGCCTCTGTGTAATCGCCCCATTTATCGAGCGACTGCCGGTCAATCGGAGAGAGTTTCCATTTCTTGAGCGGCTCGTGCTCGCGTGATTGGAAGCGGCGCAATTGCTCATCGCGGGTCACTGAGAACCAATATTTGTAAAGCCGTATGCCGCTGCGGACGATCATGCGCTCGACTTCGGGTGTTTGGCGCATGAACTCGAGATAATCTTGGGGAGTACAAAATCCCATTACGCGTTCGACCCCCGCACGGTTGTACCAAGACCTGTCGAACAACACGATTTCGCCACCAGCGGGGAGGTGCTGGATGTAGCGCTGGAAAAACCACTGCGTCTTTTCGCGGTCTGTTGGTTTTTCAAGGGCGACAACGCGGGCTCCGCGTGGATTGAGGTGTTCCGTAAAACGCTTGATCGTGCCACCTTTTCCGGCGGCGTCGCGACCTTCGAAGATCAGTACGATCTTTTCGCCTGTCGCCTTGACCCAATCTTGGACTTTGAGGAGTTCGATCTGTAGCTCGGCCTTATGCTTCTCATAGGTCCGGCGGCTGATCTTGCGCTTGTAGGGATATTCACCTGTTTCGAACATCCGGCGGATCTGCTCGGGATCTTGGCGAGCTTCCGCGAGGCGGTGGAGAGGATTTTCGGGGTTTGCGCCGGCTGTTACGCCGACTCTATCGACCAGGATGGCGTCCTCAGCGGTGGTTGCTTTGATGTTTGTTTCTTGGCTAGATGGTTTTCTTTGAGCTTTTTTTTCTGCGTGCCGCTGGGTCATCGGGCTTCTCCAGTAGTCCTCTTGTCAAACGCGTATAGGCGTAATATTTCATCTTGGACCGGAGAAAGTTAAAATGCGACTTAGTTCTATTGCATACTAAAGTTTTGACGAAAGTCAGATTCTTGTTTCCATTTGACGGGTCCTAGCAGAAACTCGGAAAAGAACAAGCCGGACGCTTTTGCATCCGGCTCCTTCGTTGCGAGTATTTTCTTTCAACACGTGGGTCGCATTCCGCGGCCCCGCGCTTGAATCGTCAAGCCACACTCATGGCCTTCTTTAGGTTTTGGTCGACAGCGTCGAGGAAGCCAGTGGTGGACAGCCACGGTTGATCCGGACCAACGAGGAGCGCGAGGTCCTTGGTCATTTGCCCGCCCTCGACAGTATCAATGCACACTTTTTCCAGCGTCGCCGCGAATTTGGCGAGATCCTCGTTGTTATCGAGTTTGGCGCGATGGGCCAAGCCGCGGGTCCAAGCGAAGATCGAGGCGATCGAGTTCGTTGAGGTCTCCTTGCCTTCCTGATGCTGGCGGTAATGGCGGGTCACGGTGCCGTGTGCTGCTTCGGCTTCCACAGTTCTGCCGTCCGGGGACATCAGCACTGAGGTCATCAGGCCCAGCGAGCCGAAGCCCTGGGCCACCGTATCGGACTGCACGTCGCCGTCGTAGTTTTTACAGGCCCAAACGTAACCGCCCGACCATTTCATCGCACAGGCGACCATATCGTCGATCAACCGGTGCTCGTAAGTGATGCCGGCTTTGTCAAACTTGTCTTTGAACTCGGCGTCGAAGATTTCCTGAAAGACATCCTTGAAGCGGCCGTCGTAGGCCTTGAGGATGGTGTTCTTGGTCGAGAGATAGACGGGATAATTGCGCGCCAGGCCGTAGTTCATGGAGGCGCGGGCGAAGTCCTTGATGGCTTCGTCAAGGTTATACATGGCCATGGCAACACCACCGCCGGGGGCCTGGAAGACTTCCCTCTCGATGGTTTGGCCGTCTTCGCCGACGAATTTGATTGTTAGGGTGCCGGCTCCGGGGAAGACGAAGTCAGTGGCCCGGTACTGATCGCCGAAGGCGTGACGGCCGACAACGATCGGTTGCGTCCAACCTGGAACAAGCCGCGGCACGTTCTTGCAGATGATTGGCTCGCGGAAGATGACACCGCCCAAGATGTTGCGGATCGTGCCATTTGGAGAGCGGTACATGCGCTTCAGTCCGAATTCCTCGACGCGGGCCTCATCGGGGGTGATGGTGGCGCATTTAACGCCGACGCCGTGCTTCTTGATGGCATTGGCCGCATCGACGGTAATCTGGTCGTCGGTTTCGTCGCGTTTTTCTATGCCTAGATCATAGTATTCAAGGTTCACATCAAGGTAGGGATGAACCAGCTTGTCCTTGATGAATTGCCAGATAATGCGGGTCATTTCGTCGCCGTCGAGTTCAACGACGGTGCCCGTAACTTTGATTTTTTCCATGGCGTCCGAACCTTTTGTCTTATGGTCTCAGCTTGAGTGGACGCGAACTTAGCCTCGCGCCGCGGGTCGGCCAAGTCAGCGGAAGGGATTAGGCTTGGGATGGGTACCCACCGATTAACGATGAAGGCAAAATTTAAGAGAAATGAGCGACGATCAGCAGATGCCAATCGAGATTAGGGATGTCGACGGGCATCGGGCGCCGGTTGCTCGTCGTACCGGTGAAACCCTCGCCGATCTCGTGCACGCCGCCCACGAGCCGCCGATTGATGACACGCTCGCACGCTATGCGGCCAAGGCAAGTATAGACCGCTCTGGTTTTGACCGCATCCTGGTCTATTGTGCTGAACGCCAATGCATCGAGGAACGAGCCACTTGTCCAGGGTGCCGGCGCCGATCGCAGGCGATGGGCCTGGCGACAATCGAGGATTTCATCGCTGCGCATAGCGCCATTTCGATTGGTGACCAGGAACTTCGGATCCTCGGCCGGGGTGATGGTGTCGTTTGCTTCGATAGCTTTGAAGATTTCTATCGGCGCTGGGCGGGTGAGGAATATTGGTTCTGGGCGCGGCGCGTTCTCAGGAAGTTGCGACATGGTATCCGCCGCGCGCATATCCAGGGCGAGCCGTTCGCCGGAGAGGGCGAAACGCCATCGGTGATCCTCGTTGAGCCTCAGCTTGCCGACAACATCGGGATGGTGGCCCGGGCCATGGCTAACTTCGGGCTCGATGATCTGAGGCTGGTGGCTCCTCGTGACGGCTGGCCGAATGAAAGAGCACGAATCGCTGCTTCCGGGGCAAATTACATTATCGATGACTCGCAGTGCTACCCAAGCCTGTCGGAGGCAATGGGCGATCTGAACTGGATGTGCGCGACGACGGCGCGGCAGCGGGACCTTCGCAAACCAGTGCTGACGCCCGAACAGGCGGTTGAGGAAATGGCCCGGCGAATCGGTGAAGGGCAACGGTGTGGCGTCCTGTTCGGGCGCGAAGCCAGCGGGTTGACGACTCCCGAGGTTGCCGAAGCCGATGCATTGGTGATGATTCCAGTCAACAGCAAGTTCGCCTCTTTGAACCTCGCGCAATCGGTCCTCATCCTCGGCTATTCCTGGATTCTCAACGGCGATGGTGGCAGCCTCGGCCGTGTGACGACCTATGAGAGGCCAATCCAGGCGGGCTTCCAGTACGGAAAGGACACACCGGCCAACAAGGCAGAGCTCGAAGGCTTGTTCGAGCAGCTGGAAGCGGAACTCGATGCGGCCAAATTCTTCCGTCCTCTGGAGCGCCGCGCCATTACCGTGCGTGCTATTCGGACTATGTTCCAGCGAATGAACGCAACGTCGCACGAGGTGCGCACTTTGCGAGGCGTCATCGGCGCGCTTGCAAAAAAACGCAAAAATCGCGACAGCGATGTTTGAGCCACTGCAAAGTTGCTCATGTGCCACTTTTCTGGGAGTTGGGGCAAACTGCCCAATGCTCTGTCGGATACTCGCCTTATTGGCGACACGATTTGGGTCGAGCGATGCGATAACTTGCCGAGTGGGGAGGCGCATGGGTGAACGGCGGCGGTCGTCCATCCTGGCGATTTACGTTGCCGAGTCTCTCTTACCCATTAAACTTTGATGCAGGGCTTTAAGAACCATGGGGAAGGCTATGAAGGCGGGGATCAGATTGGCGGCTATCACGGCAGTTCTTTTGGCTGGGGGTCCTGCTATCGCGCAAAAGAGTGGGTCTGGATCGATCAGTGATAAGACTGTCACTATTTTGATGGATTACGCATGGTCCGCTGTCCCACCTCAGGTCACTTTGCGTTCCGGCAAAGTGGTCAAATTCGATCGCAGAAAGCGTAAAGAAATCGAAGTCCCACATTCCGTCGCCAAAGACATCATCGTCGCCGCCTATCGCTCTTATGAAGCGCAGATCTGTGATCTGCCAGCAGCGCTTGTGGCTAATCGCGATGCAATGATGGCGCGCTTTCTGAAGAAAAAGGATTGGACCGATCAGCAGATTCAGTATGCCAATCTGCTTCACGCGTTTGTCGTCTCCTACATGTCGGGCAAGGTGGAGTTGCGCTATGTTGACGGAGACAAAAAGGAAGTGAAAGTTGCGGAGACGACACCCGATAAGGTCCTTCAACCGAAAAAGTGCTCTCCCGAGCAGCGTAAATCCGTGGATGAGCGGATATATGCATACTACAAGAGCACACCGGGCCTAAAAGTGGCGCCGAAGGCACAGTAGGCGGGGCGTGACGTGTCGCGCTGGCGCGCGTGCAGGAAGCCGTTTATTGCTTCGAATGACAGCGGTTGACCTTGCGGGCCTGTAAGCCTAAAACTCCCCCAGTTGACGAGGCCCCGGTTTTGGGGCCTTCGTTTTTTGCGCACCCGCGGCAGCATGTGAGACCTTCCATCCGTTAAGATGGTGAACTTGGTTTCGCAGCTTGCCTGTCGGCTTTGCGGGTCCATTAAGGAGCTGCGGGCAGAGGAGGGGGCGCTCCAGATACCACTCATCTAGCTTTGGAGTGCCAGAAGAATGACCAAGCGCATCCGCGCCAAGCACAAAATTGATCGCCGCATGGGCGAGAACGTCTGGGGCAGGCCCAAGAGCCCGGTCAACAAGCGTGAATCCAAACCCGGCCAGCACGGTGATCGGCGCAGCGGCAAGCTATCGGATTTCGGGCTGCAACTGCGGGCCAAGCAGAAGCTGAAGGGCTATTACGGTAACATCACCGAAAAGCAGTTCCTGCGGATCTACAAGGAGGCGTCGCGGCTGAAGGGGTCGACGTCCGAGCATATCATTGGGCTGCTGGAGCGGCGCCTCGACGCGCTGGTCTACAGGGCGAAGCTCGTACCGACCGTGTTCGCCGCGCGCCAGTTCGTCAGCCATGGCCATGTGTCCGTCAACGGCCGTCGCGTGACTATTCCAAGTTATCGTGTGCGCATCGGCGATGTCATCGAGTTGCGTGAAAAGGGCAAGCAGATGGCGCTTGTCATCGAGGCGACGCAGAGCGGTGAGCGGGACGTTCCGGATTATTTGGAAACCGACCACTCGAAGATGACGGCCAAGTTGCTACGCATCCCCGAGCTGAGCGAGGTTCCCTATCCTGTGCAGATGGAACCGAACCTCGTAGTCGAATTCTATTCGCGCTGATCAGGCACGTTGTTTCTGGCGGTCGCGACCCTCGGGCAGCTGTGCTTTCAAGCAAAAAGACCGGTCGAACGACGGGTCTTTTCTTGTTTTGGCCCAGAAATCTGCTGCCCAAGTACCGCTGTAAACTTCGAACGACGGAAGCTTCGTTAGTCGCTGCCAAACGGGTTTCCAAAGGGACTGAAGGTCCAACCTTGTGACGCCTTCTTCTTCTTCTGCTTATACTTCTTGGGCTTCGGTTGCGCGTAGAAGAAGCTAGGACCGCCAAGTGCGTACTGGTTGTTGTCGAAGTAGCTCGCCGAGTAGGTGTTGCGTCGCTGATAGTTGCCATAGCGCGGTCGTGATTCTTCGAGCCGGGCAATTTCCTCATTGTGAATGCGAGCTGGATCGCTCTTCGCAATGACCTTGAGTGATTTGCCAGCGAGGGCCTGCTTCAGGCGGCGATCATGCCCATAGATATCGTCCAGGGTTTCGAGCTTGCCGTTTTCATCGGCGATCACCGTGAAATAGGTGTTGTGGACGCCGACTTTGGCATTGAGATCAACTCGGTTGTTCTCCTTCGCGCGGCGACGGAGGTGAGCTGCAACTTGTTGCTCAGGCCAGTTTGAGGTTTCACCGAGAACGATTTCGGCAAGCTTCACCGGGTTGCGAACGCGGATGCAGCCATGGCTGAAGGTGCGCGTGCGGCTGTTGAAAAGGTGCTTGCTGGGGGTGTCGTGCATGTAGACCGCGTGGTGGTTCGGGAACATGAACTTGACGCGGCCGAGCGGGTTGGAGCTGCCTGCTCCCATGACGATGGGGATCGACTTGATGTCAGTGCGGCTCCAATTGTAGCGGTTGGGGGAAACCACCTTGTCCTCGAACTGGATGCGCATGCCGCGGCGGCGGAGAACATCCAGATCGCCGCTCGCCAAGCGTGGCAGCAGGTCCTTGATCTTGATCGAGTTGGGGATGCCCCACTGGGGTTTGAAAACGACGTGGGTCATCGTGTCGGAAAATACCGGCGTTTGGGTCTTCGTCTTGCCGATGATGATGCGTTCTTCGTGGATGACCTTGCCGTTCTTGACAACCTCGGTGCGGAACGACGGCAGATTGTTCCAGATATGGATGTCGCCCAAGTCGCGGGGCAGCCAGCGCCATTTCTCCATGTTGGCGACGATGTCTGCGAGCGAGACCCTGCCTCTTGCCTGTCTGCGCGAGCCGCGGACGGTTTCATTGAGCGCTCGACGGACCTTGTTATCGTAGACGTGCTTGCGACGCCAACCCTGGGTCCGCATGAAGCGATTGACAGACTTCATTAGCTTCCGGTCGTACAGGTCCTGTCTGCTGATTGAAGAAGCGGGAACCTTAAGGCGTTTTCGCAATAGGGCGATTTGCGGGTGGCGCTGACCACGGCGCAGGCTTGGTCCATCTTCCAGAATAATGTGCTTGGGGTGGCCCCGGTTCACCGCCCTGATCGGTTCGAAGCGATCTGGAAACTTGCGGCGCAGGTAGACCTCGCGAAGTCGTTTGAAGCCGGCATGCTGAGGATGTTGCGCGGCAAGAAGATCTGCAGGATTGTCGGCCTGCGCAATGCGTGGCAGCAGTTCAACGTTGTCGGCCCGATTGGACGAGCGCTCGTACCAGAGGCTCATTTCGGTCGGGCGGAAGCGGCCACGGCGGGCATGGTCGACGTATTTGAGCACATTTAGCGAGAAGTTGAGCTCGAAGCGGGTTTT
>JAUWFF010000224.1 GCA_030607105.1 Filomicrobium sp. | reverse complement strand
TCGCCCCAACATCCGCTACCGCATCGCCGAACTAAGCGGGACGTCGGCCCGCGAGAAGCTCTGGCGCTTCATTGAGGCCGAACATGCTGACAGCGCCGGCATCGTCTATTGCCTGTCGCGCCGCTCGGTCGAGGAGACCGCCGCGTGGCTGGCCCGCAAGGGGCGCGCGGCGCTGCCCTATCACGCGGGGCTTCCCGCGGAACAGCGCAGCCAGACCCAGAACCGCTTCCTCTCCGAGGACGGGCTCATCATCGTCGCCACCATCGCCTTCGGCATGGGCATCGACAAGCCCGACGTGCGCTTCGTCGCCCACCTAAATCTACCTAAGTCCATAGAAGCCTATTACCAGGAGACAGGCCGCGCCGGCCGCGACGGAGAACCCGCTGACGCTTGGATGGCCTATGGTCTGCAGGACATCATCCAGCAGCGTCAATGGATCGAAGCCAGCGAAGGCGCCGACATCTACCGCCGCGTGCAGCGTCAGAAACTCGACGCCCTGATCGGCCTAGCGGAAATGGTCGAATGCCGCCGTCAAAAACTGCTGGCCTATTTTAGCGAAACGCTGCCCGCCCCGTGCGGCAACTGCGACAACTGCCTCGAACCACCGAGCACAATCGACGGCACGCTAGTCGCTCAAAAGGCCCTCTCAGCGGTCTACCGTACTGGCCAGCGATATGGGGTCGGCTACCTGGTCGACATTTTGATAGGTCGCGAGAACGAACGAGCCATCCGCAATGGCCATGATAAACTAGCCGTTTTCGGCCTCGGCAGCGAACTCGATCAGACCGCTTGGCGCGCCCTCTTCCAGCAACTCGCCGCCTCGGGACTCCTTATCGGTGACACCGAAGGCTACGGCACGCTGTCGCTGAGCGCTACCGCACGGCCTTTGTTGCGCGGCGAAACCACGTTCCGGATGCGGGAAGTCAAGAAAACGAAAACCACTCGCAAATCAAAGCGCGGCGAGACCAGCAAGACCCCACCCGTTGCACCTGAGAACGCAGCCCTGTTCGAAGAGCTTCGGCAGTTACGCGCCCGGCTCGCCTCGCAGGCGAGTGTCCCCCCATATGTCATCTGCCATGATCGCACACTCGCCGAATTGGCCGAAAAGCGTCCTGCGAACAAGACTGAGCTAACCGACATCACCGGCCTGGGTGTCCGTAAAATCGCCCGCTACGGCGATGATCTCTTGACAGTGATCGCCGGCGTTCCCCGTCACCCGCTTCTTGACAACCAACTGTCTGCATCGGTGAACGCAACACTGGCGCTGCACCTCGATGGCCACAACGCCGAGGCGATCGCGCAGCGGCGAGAACTGCAGGTCGCCAACGTTTACGGCCATTTCGCCGAAGCCATCGAGGCAGGTCTTATCACAACCTGCGACGTCCTCGCCCTGGAACCGGCGGACATCGACGCCGTTCACGCCGCCTTCGAGACATGCGAAACACTGGAAACTGGCAATCTCGGTCCAGCGCACACCGCCCTCGACGGTCGCTTTGACTATGGCATCCTCAAATGCCTACTGGCCGAACTCGCCTAGGTCCGGGCGGCGAACGGAAACAAGAAAGCCGGAGCCTCCGCTGGCTCCGGCCTCTGCTCCCGACGTGATAGCCGATCGGATTCTTGAAGTGCGGTCGACCTGTTGCATCGGCTCAAATTCCCCGGAAGCCCGTTCCCGCCCACAAAAGCGCGAAGCTCACAAACAGGGCCTCGAACAAACGCTCGCTCACCAGCAGCGTTTGTACGGGGGTTTCCGCGGAGAAGTACCTCAGCGCCACAACGAGCACCGCGAGGGTCGTCGAGAGCGCCCAAATAACAAAGGTCGGCCTGGAAAGTGCCATCTTGGTATTCCTTCCGGTCAGGTACGCACACGAACGATGGCCGGACTGCGACGGCAATAAATCGACTCTCCAAGTCGTGCTGACGTACATCTGTTTCGTCCGGACGGCAAGCAATGAGTAAGTTGCACGGCGGCACAGTTCAAACTCAAGTCAGTCCGCTGCAGAACCTCTGGATGCGTTGGCAGGCATCCTTCAACGCCTCTGTCGAGGTCGCATAAGAAATCCGGAACGCCGGCGACGACGCGAAAGCGGCGCCATGCACGCACGCGACACCTTCTTCCTCCAAAAGCGCCGTAACGAAATCCTCATCAGATCCGATCTTGCGGCCGCCCATACTGATTTTGCCGATTGCCCCAGCACACGATGGATAGACGTAGAAGGCACCCTCCGGCTTCGGGCATTCTAGGCCGGTCGCCTGATTCAGCATCGACACCACAAGATCGCGTCGCTCGACGAATACCTTGTTGTTGGCCGCGATAAAGTCCTGGGGACCGTTGAGCGCTTCCACGGCCGCCCATTGCGTGATCGAACATGGGTTCGATGTCGACTGCGACTGCAGCTTGCGCATCGCTCCAATGAGCTTTTCCGGGCCACCGGCGAAACCCAGCCGCCAACCCGTCATGCAATAGGCTTTCGACAGGCCGTTGAGCGTCAGTGTCCGATCATACAGCCCGGGCTCAACCTCGGCGGGCGTGCAGAAAACGTTGCCATCGTAGATAAGGTGCTCATAGATGTCGTCCGTGAGAACATGCACATTCTCATGTCGCATGAGCACGTCGGTCAGCTTTTTAAGATCGTCGCGCGAATAAGCCGCCCCGGACGGGTTGGATGGCGAGTTAAACAAGAACCACTTCGTTTGCGGCGTGATCGCCGCTTCAAGAGCATCGGGCTGGAGGCGGAAACCATTTTCCATCTTGGTCGGCACAAGAACCGGTTTCCCCCCGCCCAGCAGTACGATATCGGCATATGACACCCAGCACGGTGTTGGGATGATCACCTCATCGCCAGGATTGAGAGTGGCCAACAGCGCGTTGTAAAGCACCTGTTTGCCGCCGGTGCCCGCCGAAATCTGATTGCGTGCGTACTCCAGATTGTTATCGCGCTTGAACTTCGCGATGACGGCATCCTTTAACTCCGGAATCCCGTCAACATCGGTGTACTTCGACTTGCCCTGGTCCATCGCCCGTTTGGCGGCGTCCTTAATATTCTTTGGAGTATCAAAATCCGGCTCCCCCGCGGACAGCGAGACAATATCCCGGCCCTCCGCCTTCAGCGCGCGCGCCTTGGTCGAGACGGCAATCGTGGCAGACGGCTGGATTCGGGCGAGGCTGTCGGCAAGGAAGCCCATCGTTCATGCCTTTCTTTAGAGGTTTTTTGTGCAAAAACGGCGTAGCTCGCAGATTTGGCTGTACGCGTCGTCGGCAAACTAGCGCCAGCCCGCTCCGCTCGCAACAAGCCGGATGGTGAATGCGCTCATAGCGCCACACATCCTCGGCCTCGCACGTCTGTGATCGAGAATGACCCAGCCCGGCCACAATCCGGACCAAGCCTTGCCACACCAGCGCGTTCTCGTTGCATGTCGCTCGATTCGAGCAGCGGTCGCGTCATTCTTGCGGGAGGCAGCGTCATGAAGGCCGGGATTCTAGGCGACTTACGGCGGTTCACATTCGATGTGCTTGTAGGTCTAGGCGTGTTTGCCTTAATCGCCGTGCTCGTGCTCGACGGTGAAGTGCCGCGCCAACTGCCCGAAGTGACCGATGTCCTATCGATCGATGCCAATGCCGCCGAGACCGCCAGCCTGGACGGCCAGCCGAACAGCACGAGCCAGAAAAACACCCACAAATCCGCCCAGGCTGCCTTATCCAGCGCCTTGCGCTTCACTGGCGGCTGGACGGCATTGTCCGTTATGGCGGTCATGTTCGCCATGCTCTACGCCTTTAATCTCGCGCTTTTCCGGCGGTTTTCCCAGAAACTTGCTCTATCGCGGCGGCGAGGGTTTTCAACACGGTGATCGCGTAACCTTGGGATTTCGTAATGATTGGCCATATAACAATCTCAGCTGTTGCTACATCCCACGCCGCTCAAGGAAGAAACATGGCCAGCTTCAAGCGTAGTCAAACGCCACTGAACATCTCTCGACTCTTTTTGGCCGCCAGCATTGCGATTGCTGCCGTGACCTCG
>JAUWFF010000268.1 GCA_030607105.1 Filomicrobium sp. | reverse complement strand
TGGCATCTACGACGAGATGACCGGCAACAACGGTGAGGTCGCCCCGGCTTGGAAAGCCTGTGCGGCTTGGTTCGAGCACACTGATCTCGCCGTCCAGGCACGATACGCACAAAAAATCGAACGGCTCGTATTCGAAAACTTCTTCGATCCACAACGCGGACGTCAGTCCTGGCGATTGGACTTGTTCCCGCTCGTTTTCGACACGCAGACCTGGGCGCTTGTTGAAAGAGCAGCAATTCAGCGTGCCGAGCTCTACAATGCAATCCTGGCAGATCTCTACGGTCCTCAGGAAGTGTTCTCGCAAGGCCTCATTCCGCCGGCACTAATCCAAAGCGATGAGAGTTTCCTGCGCCCTCTGCACGGACTCGTACCTGAAGGGGGACATCTCACGTTCTTGGCTCTTGACTTCGCCCGCGACCCGCTGGGCAACTGGCGGATCATAGATACGCATACCGAAACACCGGCCGGGCATGGCTTTGCGCTTGCCAACCGCATGGTCCTGTCAGAAGTGTCTGGCCGGCTCTTCCGGCGGTCCAATGCCCTGCGTATCGGGCCCTTCTATCAAAGCCTCATCAATGATCTTTTGAATCGAGCCGGTGGTGAAGACCCATTGATCGCCGTGCTGGCGCCCAACCCGGGCGACTCGGCATTTGTCGGCCATTCGTTCATGGCCAGGTACATGCGCCAGAAACGCGTGCAGGGGTCTGACCTGCGGGTCATCGGCAACCGCGTCTATCTCAAAACCATCGATGGACTGAAGAAGATTGATCTTCTCGTTCGCGCCATCGAAGGACACCGCGCCGACCCGCTGGAGCTATACCCCGATGCCTTCGACGGCCCGGTCGGTCTTGTCGAAGCCTGCCGGCAGAATCCCAACATTATGGTCAACGCCCTCGGTACCGCCGTCGTGGAGAACCGGGGCCTTTCTGGGTATCTTGAAATCCTTTCCCAGCGCTTTCTGCAGGAAAGCCTTATCATCCCCGACACGCCGCGATTATGGCTTGGTGACCCATTGGCCCGCGAGCAGGTGCTTGCCGAATTCGATGAGCATATCATCCACAATGCTCAAGAAGGCACCGGAAGCCCAGGCGAAGCCGCCCAGGGCCGCAACGCCGCAACGCTGTCATCTGAAGGCCGATCCGAACTCCAAGCTGAAATCCGTTTCAAAAGCCCGCTGCTGGTGGCAGAGCGTCCAGTCGGATTTGCAACCGCACCAGCCTGGACAACTAGCGGCTTGATCCCGGAACACTACGCGCTGCGCGTCTACGTCAGCTCGATTGACGGCGAGTTCCGGGTCATGCCAGGCGGGCTTGCACTGTCGGTCGATGACGGAACGACAGTGGCGTTGAGCTCTACCGACGCGCGTTCACGAGACGTCTGGGTTGTAGGGAATGACAGCGCCATACCTAACATCAGTCTGAGGCGCATCGCAGCACAAAACGCCACGGTACAGAGGCGTTCCGCCGGCCTGGAGAGCCGAACCGCCGACAATCTCTTCTGGCTGGGTCGGTATTGCGAACGCGCCGACGGCACCTTGCGCATTATTAGGCAGGCCCTGGAGCGCAGCGCTGCGGACCTTCTTGCGCTTTCGACAAGTCAGCGGCCGATCAAGGCCCTGCGTGCAATCCTAGAAAGGGACGAGGCATCAGGCCACGACTTGGCCGATGTCGACGCCGAAGCCGATATGCTATGGGCGTCGCTTAACGAGCTATGCACCAGCGCCGAGAGAATGCAGGGCTTGCCGAAAACTTTCGAGAGCATACGCAACATTGCAGTTCAGTGCCGTGACCGACTGTCTGAAGACAGTTGGCGCGTCCTGACCGGTCTGTCGGCCGAAAAAGTCGCCGTCCAGTTACCCACACCAACCGTGGACAAGGACGCCCTGCCAAGCGCCGCGATCACGAATGCTCTCGACATCATCGAAGCCGCTGAAGACCTCCTTGACAGACTCGGCGCGTTCGCCGGCATGTCTCATGAGAACATGACGCGCAACAACGGCTGGCTGTTTATGGACCTCGGCCGCCGGGTAGAACGTGCCCATCAGCTCGCAACCCTGCTGCTGTCACTTTTTGAAACGAGCGAAGGTGAGGACCTAGACAGTGACGATATGTTCTTCGCTTTGCAGGCCGCCGATAGCTATATTACCTTCAGGTCACGCTATCGCTTCGCACCGGAGTTGCATCTCGTACTAGACCTCCTAATTATCGACGAAACCAACCCGCGCAGCCTCGCCTACCAACTGGCTCATATCTCGCAGCACATTAATAAGCTGCCGAAGTCGGCCGATGACGCCGTGCGCACTCCTGAACAGAGGCTGGCTTTGGACCTGTTGACAAAGGTCCGTCTGGCAGACGTCCGCGAGTTATCAGAAATTACCGCCAGGGGCGGCCGAGAAGCCCTGGGCGGTTTGTTGCAGGAACTGATTTGTGAGTTGCCAAGCTTGTCGGAATTGATTTCACGCCAATATTTCAGTCTTGCAGACGAACAACCGCAGCGGCTGCATTTCAGTTCACATCGTTAGTCCAATGTCACTCTATAGAGTTAGCCACCGCACAGCGTACGTCTATGGTGCTCCGGTAATCCAGTCCAACCACCTGCTGCACCTGTCCCCGCGGGTTATCGCCAACCAGCGCATTCTCTCGCACGAACTGATTATTGATCCAGCGCTGACCTCCCGTCACGACCGCACCGACTATTTCGGCAATCCAACGACGCTGATCTCGCTGGAGGAAGAGCACACTGAACTCTCTGTTCATTCGCTAAGCGAAATCGAGGTAAGACAGGCCGCTCAGCCGCCCTTTGAGGCAACAACCCCGTGGCAGGACTTTCCCTCCGGACGCCAGGTCCTTCCTACAGAGGTCGTACAGTTTACCTGCCCATCTCGGTATGCAAAGGCCTCCACCCTGCTCTACGAATTTGCGCGGCCATCATTCCCGGACAGCATGCCCATGTTGGAGGGCGCCCGCCAGCTGATGCAGTGCATCTTCGAAGAGTTTCGCTTCGATAACACAACCACGGACGTATCAACCCCCGTCGAGCAGGTCCTTCAGCAAAAATCCGGTGTCTGTCAGGACTTTGCACATCTGCAAATCGCCGCCCTGCGCTCCGTGGGGCTCCCGGCAAGGTATATCAGCGGTTACATCATGACCCATCCACCCGAAGGTGAACAAAAGCTGGAAGGCAGCGACGCCTCCCACGCCTGGCTATCAGTCTGGGCGCCTGAGACCGGCTGGGTCGACTTCGATCCAACCAACAATCTCGTCAACTCGCCGGAGCATATCGCCATAGCCTACGGACGCGACTATGAAGACGTTAGCCCGATCAGCGGTGTCCTCCTCGGTGGCGGCGAGCACACAGTCTCTGTTGCCGTCGACGTTAGGCCTCTGGACAAGGTACAACAATAAAGCAGACCGACGGCTTCGGGCGCGCCTGTGCTAAACACCGCGCGGCGATAGCGCCGGCTCTAGCCTCTAAGGCAACCTGCCTGACAGAATCTTGAGAGAGCTTGATTGGCCATCCTGTCGGTTCCATCGCGGTTGCATGCCACGCAGCAATTGCCCGGCAACGGCGAAGC
>JAUWFF010000210.1 GCA_030607105.1 Filomicrobium sp. | reverse complement strand
CTGCCGCCAGAGACCTTCAACGTCCCCGAGACACTAATGCGGAACACTAGACCGTTCGAGGTGGTCGCATGTCGGAGCTAAACGAAAACGTGACGGACCGTCCACCGATCACGCGTAACGGAATTGCCATTGACGATACCTTCGCGGAAGCGTTCGGGATGAGCGCCTCTGGGGTCGTGATCACTGCTGACAGCCCCAAGTGGGCCCGCCAGTCCGCGGTCACCATGATGGGCTTTGGCACTTCGGTGATCGGCTGCGGTGCCGAATGCGGGATTGACTACGAGATTGCGGCGGACGCGACACCGGACGGCCGGCCTGGCGTGCGGGTGCTGATCTTCGGCTTCGCGCCGGAGCTGGTGGAAGAGCAGCTGAAGAATCGCGTCGGCCAATGCGTGCTTACGAGCCCCGGGTCGGCTTGCTTCAACGGGCTGGACAGCAGCCGGCGCATCAGCCTGTCGGCCGGTCCACGGTTCTTCGGTGACGGCTGGCAGACCGCTCGAAAGATCGGTGACGCGCGTTATTGGCGCGTCCCAGTGATGGATGGTGAGTTTGTCATTGAGGACAAGGCCGGGGTGTCGACGGATGCTGTGGGGGGCGGCAACATTCTCGTCATCGGCAAGGATCGCATTGGCGTTCTGGAAACCTGCGAGCTTGCCGTCGCGGCGATCTCGAACGTGCGTGACGTCATCACGCCATTCCCTGGTGGAATCGTGCGATCAGGGTCAAAGGTCGGCTCCAAGTATGGAGCGCCGGCGTCTACCAACGACGCGTTCTGCCCGACGCTGCGAGGAGCCGTGAACTCCGAGTTACAGGTGGACGACAAGTGCGTCCTTGAAATCGTCATTGACGGACTGACGGCGGAGGCGGTCGGCAACGCCATGCGGGCCGGGATCAAAGCCGTGCTCGATGTAGGGCCGCAGCGCGGCGTGACCCGCATGAGCGCGGGAAACTACGGCGGAAGCCTCGGTCAGCATCACTATCATCTCAAGGACTACCTGCCATGAGCGCTCTGAAGCTGAAACTGCGCTCTGTGCCTCCGGTGCGGCTGGACCTTTCGCGGCTTGTGCCGGGTCGGCTAGCGGGGCTGTCGCTGGCGGAGATCGAGCGGCTGGAAGTCGGCGGAGGTAGCCATACACTCAAAGTCGGAGATTTTTTCGAAGTCAGCGGCGGGCCCAGTGACAGCGTCGTCTTCGAAGGCGGCTCGGACAGGCTCGATTATGTCGGTGCCACGCATGCAGGCGGCAGCATCCTTGTCGATGGCGACGTCGGCGCCTACGCGGCGCGGCGCATGAAGGCGGGAGGCCTTGAGATCCGAGGTGACGCAGGGCTCTGTCTGGCGTCAAACATGCGTGGGGGGAAGGTCACGGTTGGCGGCTCGGCTGGCGCCCATCTCGGACTCCCGAGGCCAGGCGAAAAAGACGGAATGGCCGGGGGTGCGGTGGTCGTCCATGGCGATACCGGAGACTATCCCGGCGAGCGGATGCGGCGCGGGACGCTGATCGTCAAGGGGAGGATCGGCAGGTTCGCAGGCGCGCGCATGATGGGCGGGACCATTTTCGCGGAGCAGGGACTAACAGCAGGGGCCGGCATCCAAATGCGGCGCGGAACGCTGATCGGCCCCAAGGTTGACGGGCCCTTGGCGACGTTCGTCGATTGCGGAGCCCACGATCTGCTGATCTTGAAGATCATGGCGCGATACTGGCGCAACACGCTGGGCGATGCTGCCCCGCCGGAGCTGACCTCGCCGCCGCGGCGTTTGATGGGCGACATGGCGAGCCTCGGCAAGGGCGAAATCCTGCTGAGCGAGGGCTGAAAACACACGGGACGAATTCGTCCGGAGGGTGATCCCCCTTACAGCGATTTCGAACGCGACGGAGAAAAAACGCACCCTCCGGGCAGCGTGATGAACTTCACATTGTGCCCGGTCAGTTGAACAAGGTGTTTTCTGTCATTGGCTTCGACATCGATATACTCGATCAGCTCCCGCAGCATCTTCGCTGCCTTTACTCGGCTGTTAGAGCGGGACAGGGCTCCTTGAGGCTAGGGAGTCGTCCGCGTGATATGCTCAACCCACTCGAGGCCGTCACTATCTTCGCTGTCACGTGCGAATGCGATTATCGTGATTGCGCGTAGAATACGCGCGACGCCTCACCAGGCGCCCGAACGGTGCCGTGGCAGTCGGAAATTCAACTTCGAAACGAGGGCACCTCTTGGCCGGAGAAACAGTCTTCGTCTTCATTCACGATCCGCTCGCCTGCAGGGACCATCAACATAGCCCAAAGCCGACATCGGCTAGCCTCTAACGTTTCGCGGAAATACGTCGTGTGCGTATTCCCAAAACTCTTTCAAGTCAGCAGCACTAATTGAACTTTCGCAAACCGGAGAATCCAAGTGGCCATTGATACCGGTCAATCTCCAACGCGGAACGCGTTGGTATGGTTTCCTACTTATTTGCTTTCAGCCCGCTGTAGGAGCTGGCTTCTACTCATCGAAACCGTGGGGCAACCCGCAAAGCGATAATTTGTCCCCTTTGTCAAACCCGAGTCCAATGCAACCAGCGCGCGTCCACCTCGTAGCAAGCCCAATTCCTGGCGACTTTCGAGATCTAGAACACGACCGAACAGCGCAGGTCATCGAATCCATTCGAATTGCTCGTTCCGCATGTTGGGTCGGCTGGGAACGCCAAGCCTCGGAAGTTCGGGACGAGAGCTTGCCGATTAGTTATTGCAGCCAAAATCCGTGGGCGGGTCTTGCACTATCACGCGCCGAGCTGACGGCGGTGCGAGATATCGTTGATTGCCATATCCTCACCCCCATTCTTCATGGCCGACCTGACCTGATGCAATTTGACAAAAAGGCTTACCGCATCTTTTTGGCTGCAAACTACAGGCTGGCGCATGCCATCAAGCAATCGTTAAGAGATGCTGACATCGTCTGGGCCCATGACTACCTGCATGCTCCGCTTGCTGCGTCATTACGAGAGTTAGGGTTTCGAGGCCTCCTCGGCTTCACCTTACACGCGCCGTTTCCCGCCCCCGAGGTGTTCAAGGCTCTTCCAACGCACGCTCAGTTCTTAAAGAGCCTTTGCCAGTTTGATTTTTTGGGATTTCAAAGCTGCAATTGCGTCGAGAACTTTGAGCGGGCAGCCGAAGCTACCCTTGATACGGGTCTGGATACGACACGATTGACTGGCCTGTACGGGCAGGTAGCAACAGGTGTCTTTCCGATACCGATCGACGCGAAGAAAGTACGTCGGGCGGCTAATGACCCAGTCACTGAGGAGGAGGAAGCCAAGTTACGTGGGTGTTTTCCCAGCGGCCAACTGATTGGTTCTTGGGGCACGCTAGATCCAACACAAGGCATCGTAGAGCGGCTCAAAAGTTTCGAGCTGTTTCTGAAAGTCAGAAAGGATCGGGTGGGCCGTGACATCATGATACAGGCAGTCGTTCCTCAGCGCTCTTGGCTCGAAGAGTCGCAGGATATCAGATCAGAGGTAGAGATTGAATCCTCGCGCATTAACGGAGCCTTCTCGACCCTAGATTGGACGCCGATAAGATACTTCCATGGTGCGCTGGCACCTTCACAATTGGCTGCACTTTATCGGGTCTGCCGCGTCGGACTGATAACGCCTTTCAGCGAAGGCATGAGCCTTACGGCGAAGGACTTTGTTGTTATGCAGAGGCCAACGAACCCTGGGGTACTTATTCTCTCTCAATTTGCCCGTGCAAGCGAACAATTGGACGGGGCGCTTATCGTAAACCCATTTCAAATCGAGCAGGTGGCCGAAGCGATGGATCGCGCGCTTCAAATGCCGCTGGCAGAACGACAGACTCGGTGGGATTCAATGAACCGAATAGTTGAGGCCGGCAATGTCGACACCTGGTCGAACCAATTTCTTGAGCGCCTGGTGCATCCGAGGAGTGGAAATTGCAAATCGAGCGCCGCTTAATCGGTGCAGCTTTTTGAATTCAGCCAGAAAAGGCTGTCGCGCAGGGCGCCAATACATTTAATAATGCCAGAGACTCTGCCGGTGTAAAGATGCAAAGCGAAGAGAGAAGCTCAGACCTCATGCCCCGGCCCGAACCGAACTTAGC
>JAUWFF010000265.1 GCA_030607105.1 Filomicrobium sp. | reverse complement strand
GGTCATGTCTTCATCGATATTGCGCGAGTCCGCCCCTGAGGCGCGCAAGGCCGCAATCTGTTCCTCGGCGGCCTCCGACATCTTCGGTACTTAGGCAACGATTTCCTGATGACGGAAGAGGGGGGCAAGTGCGCGCCGCTGCCACCGCCATCGGGCACCGTAAGCCGTAAGGACGCTTTCGCCCACGCTCTTGTCGAAGACCGCTTTTCGACCTGGAATTTGTTGAGCACGCAAGCGCGGCGGGTCAGGATTTTTTCGACGAGTTCTGTTCCTGTAATCCAGGCACAGGTCAGTTTCGGCGCTCTGGGGCAAAGGACGAAGATGTCTCGCTGGTAGGCGATCAGAGGCACAGAGCGCAGCGGGCTCTTCGGGAATTAGCGCAGGAAGGCCAGGATCGGCAGCGGAGCATCCGGCGGCTTCACGGCTGCGGATAGAGCGGCGGTGCGGTCACGGTTGGCGTCATTGCGCCACTCGTCAGGCCAGGATCATTGGCAACCATCGCAGGCCTCTACGCATAGACAATAGTGTACGCGGTCTAAGCACCAGCCCCCGTGTCAGAGTGACCGGATGAACTGACACAGCTTTCGGGCAGTTTGGCAGCTACAATCTTCACCAACGCCCGATTTGTTGTTACTCTACGCCAAGCTTCATCTTGAGCATCTCGTTGACAGCCTGGGGGTTGGCCTTGCCGCCGGACGCCTTCATCACCTGCCCAACGAACCAGCCTATCATCGCCGGCTTGGCCTTGACCGCCTCGACTTTGTCGGGATTGGCGGCAATCACCTCGTCGACGGCCTTTTCGATGGCCCCAGTGTCGGTGACCTGCTTCATGCCGCGGCTTTCGACGATTTCGGCCGGGTCACCACCGTCGGCCCAGACGATCTCAAAGAGCTCCTTGGCAATCTTGCCAGAGATGTCGCCGGCGCCGATCAGGTTGACGATACCTGCAATCTGCTTTGCTGAGACAGGTGATTGCGCAATGTCGTGGCCTTCCTTATTGAGGCGCCCGAACAGCTCGTTGATGACCCAGTTGGCCGCTAATTTGCCGTCGCGCTTGGAATTCTTGAGGCCCCTTATCACGTCCTCGAAATAGTCCGCCGAAGCGCGCTCGGCCACGAGCACGCTGGCATCATAGCTGGACAGTCCATATTCGCCCATGAAGCGGTGTTTCTTTTCGTCGGGCAACTCGGGCAGACCCTTGGCCAGTTCATCGACGTAGGCCTGCTCGATTTCGAGCGGGAGTAGGTCGGGATCGGGGAAGTAGCGGTAATCATGCGCCTCTTCTTTGGAGCGCATCGAGCGCGTCTTGCCGCTCTTTGGGTCGAACAGGCGGGTTTCTTGATCGACCGAGCCGCCGTCCTCGATGATATCAATTTGACGGCGTGCCTCGTAGTCCGCGGCCTGGCCGATGAAGCGGATCGAGTTGACGTTCTTGATCTCACAGCGGGTGCCGAATTCGTCTCCGGGTTTGCGCACCGAAACGTTGACGTCAGCGCGCAGATTGCCCTTCTCCATATCGCCGTCGCAGGTCTCCAGATAGCGCAGGATCGAGCGCAGCTTGGTGACATAGGCCTGCGCCTCCTTGGCTGACCGTAAGTCCGGCTTGGAGACGATCTCCATCAAAGCCACGCCGGAGCGGTTCAAATCGACATAGGAATAGTCGGGGTGCTGGTCGTGGATCGACTTACCGGCGTCCTGTTCGAGGTGAAGGCGCTCGATGCCGACGGTTTTGGTTTCGCTTTCGACTTCGATCTCAACCTCACCCTCGCCGACGATCGGTTGCTTGTACTGTGAGATCTGATAGCCCTGCGGCAGGTCGGGATAGAAGTAGTTCTTGCGGTCAAACACGGAGCGCAGATTAATCTCAGCCTTCAAACCAAGGCCCGTGCGGATGGCCTGGGCCACGCACTCGGAGTTTATTACGGGCAGCATGCCGGGCATGGCGGCGTCCACCAAGGAGACGTGAGAATTGGGCGAACCGCCGAATTCCGTTGATGCCCCCGAGAACAACTTGGCGTTGGAGCTAACCTGGGCATGCACCTCCAGGCCGATGACCACTTCCCAGTCACCGGTAGCGCCGGAGATGAGGTTGTCATTGTTGGTGGTTGCTTGTGCTTTGTCCTGCATGAGTGGATTCCTTGCCCGAGGTGGACAGAGTGGTTATCGCAGGTGACGCAAGGCTGCAATGGCACACGCTACCGAGCCCTCGAGTGGCCACTTCATTCGTCCGAGTTGACGTCCTCGCTATTCCTGCTGGGCCTGCTGCGGTCCTGGTTTTTCAGGTGTCCAGGTCCGTAGTGGCAGGCCGTGCTTGATCCAGCCGGTGCCGCGCGGTCCCCCGACCACGCCTTCCACGACATTGATGACGTTGGGAAATCCGGCCTTCACCAGAGGCCCTGCAAGAGCCGTTGAGCGCGAGCCCGTTCGGCAAATAATGGCGACCGGGAAATTGCTGTCGCCGCCCGCCGAATTGAGCACTGATGACAAAAAGACCTGCCCATCCTGATGCATGGTGATGGCATGCGCGGACCTGGGAACGCCGGTCTGCTTCCATTCTTCAGGCGTGCGGATATCGACAAGGAGAAGCTCGCCCTTCAGCGCCTTCTCGTGGGCCGTCGGCGCATCCATCTTTGTGATCTGCTGGGCGACAAGCGGGCCAACGGCCGCAAACAAGCCGCAAAACATTGTTATCAATACTAGTCGTACCTGTGGGATTTGACCATTTGTCGGCCCGGGGCACCATGATGGCATGTTGCCAACCTCCTTCTCGAGCGCTGGGTCTAATTAGCAGATGGGCGCTTCTTTGGCCAAAAACGATAGCCGAGCCATGCCCATACCAGTGCGAACAGGAACTGGAGGACAAAGACCCCGGTCGGCGCGCCGAAGCCCTTGACGGCGATGAACTTTACATAGGCCAAGGCATAGATCAGCAAGAAGCCGACGCATGAGGCCGCGAACGCTGCTACGATTAGCTTTTGCCACTGATCTGCATCGCGCCCCATCATGAACGCGATGGCAATCACCAGCGGATTGAGCAGGGCGACGAGAAGAACAGAATAAGGATCAAACGGCTCTAGCGCGATCATTCAGGCACGCCTCTAAGGTCTAAATCTTCCAGATATCAATCTTGCGAGCGGTCCTTGGCGCCGCGCTGCGGTGCATGAGCAAGCTGTTCTTCTTCGTACTGGATGAACCAACCGATCATCTGGCGCCACAGTGCTTCGGCGAGCTCTGGTGGCAGACCACGTTCGTCGGCGCGATCCTTGACTTTGTCGATGACCTGCTGGATGCGCCAGGGCACGACGGCGCCCTCGGGGCCATGCTGTTTGAGTTGCCAAGCCCGGTCAACGTAGCCGAAACGCTGCGCAACGAGGTCAACAAGTTGCTTGTCGATCTCATCTATCGCCTCGCGGACGTGGACCATTTCCGTGCAATCTTGCGGCTGGCGTCGGCTCATATCTGGCGTTTACTCCTGATTGATCCCTAAGGGGCTTCTGGCTAGGGCTTCTCCATTCAGCACCACCATCGTTCCGGAACGGGAAAGCGGCCGGCGGCGTTCTCGATCGTCTGGCCTGCGCGCAATATTGTGGCTTCGTCAAAGGGCTTGC
>JAUWFF010000125.1 GCA_030607105.1 Filomicrobium sp. | reverse complement strand
GCTTGCGCGAGGCATCCATCTGCAAGGTCGACGTTGAAAACGGCGCGTAAGGGTTCCGCTTGACCGCTTTCTTCTCGACCGCGGTGACCAAATAGTCGCCCTTCTCAATCGCTTCTTTGATCGCGAAGGCTTCGGCTTGTGTCTTGATGCCGAGCTTTTTGAGGCTCTTCCTGTCGATGCCTGTGAGACGTGCACGCACCTCAGCGGAACCCGTAGTCTCCAACGCCGCCTCGATCGACCAGTATTCCTCGGTCTTAAAGGCTTCGATCTCGGCCTCTCGGTCGCAGACAAGGCGCAATGCCACCGATTGCACGCGCCCCGCAGAACGCGCGCCAGGCAGCTTGCGCCACAGCACCGGCGACAGTGTGAAGCCGACTAGATAGTCAAGCGCGCGCCGCGCTAGATATGCCGACACCAGCGGTTCATCGATCTGGCGCGGATTGGCCAGCGCCGTCATGATCGCCTGCTTGGTCACGGCATTGAAGGCGACCCGTTCGACCGGAACGCCTTTCTTCAGGGCGCGGCGCTTTTCGAGCACCTGCAGAATATGCCAGGAAATCGCCTCACCCTCGCGATCGGGGTCAGTCGCCAGGATCAGCTTGTCGGCGCCTTTGACGGCGTCCGTGATCTCTCTCAGAACTTTCTGCGATTTCGGGTCAGCCACATCCCAGGCCATGGCGAAATCCTCGTCAGGCTTCACCGACCCGTCTTTAGAGGGCAGATCGCGGACATGCCCGAACGAGGCGATGACCTTATAGCTCGAACCCAGGTATTTATTGATGGTCTTCGCTTTTGCGGCAGACTCAACGATTACGACGTTCATGAGCGACTTTCACGACTGGACGAGCCCGCGGCTGTGCCCAGATCAAATGGATTTTTCGGTGGGAAGCTACGTGCTCTACCCGCATTCAGACCGCACCCCGTCCCCCCGTTTTTGACTATTGGCCTCTAGGGATCAGCGCTTCAGTCCGGCCGCCGGAAGATGGTGGATAGGTGTTGCGCTGTCAAACGCGGTTCGCCTACGCACCCAAAAAGTGTATCCACATTTACTGCAGCCAAAGAGCTAGACGTATTGTTATGCCGGGTGCAGGTTTTCACATGTCTGGGGACATTAAAGTGCATGAACGCGAAAGCAATCTAGACGAAAAACCCACACCCGGTGCTGGTCCAGATGGACAAAAATGCAATGTGCTCAAATGATGAATTTGACGAATATTGTGCCGATATGATCCTGCAGCTTGCGCGAAAAGCCGCTCGATTGGGGCGCCGATCTATCTCCGAATAGCTCATGTCAATGTTTAAAACGGTTATCGGCGATCGGACCAGAACCAGAGGCCTCTGCAGAAGGCACCGTCAACGGCGAAACATGCTGCGCTCCGCGGCGCTCGGTGAGGTCCGCCAGGTCAAACTCAATCAGAACGGTTCGTACGGAGTGGATATCCGGACTGGTCGCACGCTCGATATCGTCGATAGCCACCGGCGCCGGACCATGCGTCGACGAGACGCGGGCCCTGTTGTCCGCATCGGGCTCCGGCGTGGGTTCAACGGGCTGAACCTCGAAAACCGGTTCCAGCATAGAGACCTACCGAAATGCTCCAGAGGGTCCGGTCATCGGCGCCAGAGCCTCTAGGAAATCGCCTGGTTCCGTGGCCAGTTTCGCACCGGTCTTCAACAGGTAATTAGGCACCTTCTGCACGCGGGTCGAGCGGATGGCTCGAAATTGCAAATAGTGGGCGATTTTGTTCACCCGCCTGCCGCTCGGTCGTCTAGGTGCCCGATCTGCGCGCAGCCTCCATGATCAGCACGCCAAGCGAGACCCCCGAAATCAAGCCGGTTGCGCCTTGGAAAATCCCGCTCATAGGGCTGAAAACCGCAGCGTATCTCCGAAACAAGGCAACCTCTTTTAGCGATCCATTGATGCAGCACGGTGTTTTCAGGCGGATAAATGATATCAAGGGCGCTGGCCAGCACCGAAACCGTGCCCATATGGAGCGAGGCTTAATGCGCGGCGCTGTTGATACCCCGTGCCAAACCGAAAACGATCGTCAGCCCGTCCCCGCCAAGTCCTCTGCCACACAGGCCGGCCAACTTCGTCCCGGCCGCCGACGCCTTCCTCTCTCCGAGAATGGCGACGCTCGGAGCGCGCAGAAGTTTAGTGTAGCCCATGACGTAGATCAGCGGCGGCGAAAAATCGGCCTGGGCAAGCCTGGGCGGATAGCCGGTCTCTATCGTGAAAGGCGGCCGGGCCCATGGCGCGCGGCGGCCTCCAATTCGGCTTCCCCCTTCTCAACGGGGCATATTTTCATATCTTGACGGCTTACCTTGTCCGGTTTTTCGGCTCAGGTGAGGCAGCGCATCGATCGCGGGTTGCGCGCACCGCCGAATGATTGATGAGATCACGGAATGTGATTGGCCCGACGTTCCAAGAACGGATCAGACGCAGGCAAGCCAGCCAATGCGCATCATTAAGCAAGGCCACCGGAAGCGGCGCCAGCGTAAACAGGTTCGCCGTCTCACCCCCTTGTTTTGCGACCGATTTTTGGCTCCTCACCAGCCGCGAGCCGACGAATGTTGGCTTCGTGCTTGTAAATCAGAATTCCGCTCATCAACCCTGTTACAGCAGCAGCCTGCAAGCCGCTCAGCGCCAGTGCCGCCAGCGGGGCCGCCGCAGATGCCGCGAGTGCGGATAATGAGGAGTACCGGGTCGCAAAGGCAACCACCAGCCAAACCGTGCAGAAAACAATTGCGATCTTCCACGCCAAGCCAATGAGGACGCCGATGTAGGTGGCGACCCCTTTGCCGCCTTTGAAGCCCAGCCAGACCGGAAAGAGGTGTCCGAGAAAGGCGCCCAGCCCGGCACACTGCACTGAAAATTGCATCCAATCAAATGGCGCACCAGGAAATGGCGGCGCACTTGCTGTGGTGTGAGCCTCGACACCCCCAACCTCGGCAACCCAGCCAGCCAGAAGAACAGCCGCGGTGCCCTTCAATACGTCAAATAGCAAGGTCGCCGCGGCAAGCCACCTGTTACCTGTCCGCAGGACGTTGGTCGCACCGATATTGCCGGAGCCGATTGAGCGGATGTCACCTAACCCGGCGGCTCGCGTGAGGATCAGGCCGAAGGGTATTGAGCCCAGGAAATAACCAAACAAAAGCGCCAACAGCGCCATCAATGCCGGATCAAGCAGTACTGGTCTCATGCGTCCGGCTCATTCCGCCTGTATTAGTGAAGTCTCGTTCAATCGGTGGCCAGCGCTGACTCGTGACCAGCGTACTGATAGACGGTTTCGCCGGCAACCAGCGTGCGCAGCACCCGGCCCTGCAATCTAGCTTCATCAAACGGCGAGTTCTTTGATCGGGAGCGCAGCATGTCTTTGTTTACAACCCAAGGCTCGTTGAGGTCGATCAGGATGATATCGGCAATGGCGCCCTTGCTGAGACGGCCGGAATGCAGCCCGAGTAGCTTCGCGGGGTTGAAGGTCATCGCCTTGAGCAGGGTCACAAGATCGACGTCGCCGCAATGGTAGAGGCGCAGTGCGGCCGGCAGCAATGTCTCAAGGCCTGTGGCGCCGTCAGCGGCTTCCTGGAAGGGGCGCCGCTTGACATCCGCGTCCTGTGGGTCATGGCTAGATACGATTATGTCGATACCGCCGTCGGCAATACCTGCAACCATTGCCTTGCGGTCGTCTTCACGACGTAGCGGTGGGCGCACCTTGAAGAACGTACGATAGCCAGTCACATCGTTCTCATTAAGCGTCAGGTGATTGACCGAAACGCCACAAGTAACGTTCAACCCCCGCGCTTTGGCCGCCTTGATCACCTCAAGGCTTTCCGCGCAAGAGATAGTCATCGCGTGGTAGCGCCCGCCGGTTTTTTCCACGAGCCGCACATCCCGTTCGACAACTATCGTCTCGGCAACCGTCGGTACGCCGGCCAATCCAAGCCGCGTTGCGATTTGGCCCGAATTCATCGACGCATTTGCCGAGAGGTAGGGGTCTTCGCAGTGATGCGCGACAAGGGCGTCGAAGTCCTTGGCATAGTTCAAGACGTTGCGCATGACCCGGGTATTGGCAATGCTCGACTTGCCATTGGTGAACGCGATAGCCCCGGCCCGCTTCAGAAGGCCGATCTCGGTCATCTCCTCACCTTCCAGACCGCGTGTCATCGCAGCCATGGTGTGGACGTGAACAACGGCGTTGTCACGTGCGCGCCGCTGGATGAAGTCTACGAGCGCCACCTGGTCGATAACCGGGCTGGTGTCCGGCATCACCACCACGGTCGTCACCCCGCCTGCCGCCGCGGCCTGGCTTGCGGTCTTCAGCGTTTCGCGGTGCTCTTGGCCGGGCTCCCCAGTAGTGACCTGCGCGTCGATCAGCCCGGGACAAAGCACATGCTCCTGGCAATCGATGACCGCCGCGCCCTCAGGCGCATTGCGCCTCAAATGCGGACCAAGGTCGGCAATCAGGCCGTCCTGCACCAAAAGGCCGCCGAGTTCGTCGCGCCCGCTTTCCGGATCAATGAGCCTTGCATTCAGAAAGACTTGCGGTGTGCGCGAGGGTTTCGGCTTTTCGCCCTGGGGTTTGCTCACGAAGACGCTCATTGGGCTCCTGCCTTGAAGGGCCTGCAGGGGATTACGCCTGCGGCAGGTTTTGCGACAGCGCCTCCAACACGGCCATGCGGACGGCAACGCCCATTTCGACCTGTTCACGGATAACGCTGCGGGAGTGATCGGCCACGGTTGAAGCAATCTCCACCCCGCGGTTCATTGGGCCAGGGTGCATGATCAGCGCGTCCGGTTTGGCACGCGCGAGTTTTTCATGATCAAGCCCGAAGAAGTGGAAGTATTCGCGCGAGGAGGGAACATAGACGCCGTCCATGCGCTCGTGCTGAAGCCGCAGCATCATGACAACATCGGCATCTGCGAGGCCATGCCACATGTCCGTGAAGACTTCCGCACCCAGCCGATCGGGGTTGGAAGGCAGCAGCGTCGAAGGTGCCACAATCCTGACACGCGCCGACATCGCATTCAGAAGGTCGATATTCGAGCGAGCCACCCGTGAGTGCAGAATGTCCCCGCAAATCGCCACTGTCAGCCCGGCAATTCGCCCCTTAGCCCGGCGGATGGTGAGAGCGTCCAGCAGAGCCTGTGTGGGATGCTGATGGGCGCCGTCTCCGGCATTCACCACGGAACAGTCCACCTTTTGCGCCAGCAACTCGACGGCGCCCGCGGCGTGGTGGCGCACGACAATGATGTCAGGGCGCATGGCATTGAGCGTCACCGCCGTATCGATCAGCGTTTCCCCCTTGCGTACCGATGAACTGGCCACGACCATGTTCATGACGTCGGCGCCAAGTCGTTT
>JAUWFF010000173.1 GCA_030607105.1 Filomicrobium sp. | reverse complement strand
ACTTGCGGTCGCGCTCGGGCTGCAGTTCGCCACGTTCGCCATTGCCGAAGTAATGGACGAAGATCAGATTGCCGATGGCTCCCAGGGGTCCCTGTTTCGCCTGCACGATCGGACCGAAGTTTATTGAGTTGAGGTCATCGTCACTGATCGGGTGTTCGAATTCCGCTAGTGCTCCAAAGCCGATCCCACCTGATTTGGGCACGCGCTTGAAGATCGTCACGACTTCCAATGCGAGCTCGTCCAGCGCGAGTTCCTCGAAAGCGTTCGCTGATGCCAGGTTATCAGGCTCCTCAACCCGCTCGCGCTCGAATTCGATACCAAGCCGCATGCGCAGAAAGTTCGTCAGCGTGCCTTCCATCTCCAGTGCGTGCCGCTGCTCGACAACCGTATTGTCGTCGAAGACCGCATCATCGTCATCGCCAACGATCTTGCGCGACGGCTGTCCCCACGAGTGGGCGTTCTGGCTCTGGAATTCCATCTTGCCGGGTTCAGCATCGAGGTCCTTGAGCTCGAATTGCCCGATGGCCGGTCCCGCGCTGGCGTCATCGGCTGGAACAAGAAGCATTGCGCCCAATAAGGCTACAGCCGCGCATTGACCCGGAGCGAATGCCCTTCTTTTCAGCGCGAGCCTCATGATCCCCCTCACCATGCCGGTTCTGCTTACATCTATAAGTCGCTCCGGCTGTTCGCTTTTCGTTAGCGGAGATTTTCGCACGTTAGGCAAATTGCTGGAAACTCGACAAGCAGTCTCGGGAACTTTTCCCATTCGGGAGATGACTCGATGACACAGTGTGTCCTTCCCCGGATGGCTCGAAATCGGGCGGAAGGAAGGCGGCAACGGGGCTGAAGGAAGGCGCTGAAGCCCCAGTAAACAATCAGCTTAGCGGCTGTTCGCAAAGTCGTGACAAGTGTCTTTTTCGCGTGTAGGAAAAAGGGCGGGGAGGGTTGGACAGAAAAGGGGACCCCATGTTTTCGCGTCAATCGACACACACGAAGTCAGCACAGCAGCCACTGCTCGCTGAGCCAAAGCTCGACACGCCGCCGCCGCCGATTCCCGCAAACGCGCCGGCTGATATCGACATAGCTGTTGAAACGACGCCCCATTCAGTCATCGGCCAGGATTTGAAGATCCTTGGCGGCGGTCTGCGCCTTATATCGGAAGGCAATCTCACTGTTGACGGTATCGTTGAAGGTGATGTGCTGGGCGCCAACGTAGTCATAGGTCAGCACGGCCATGTTACCGGCCTGGTCCATGGCGAAACCGTTTCGATCCAGGGGCACGTCTCAGGCACGGTACGTGCGGTCGACGTCACGCTGAAGAGCGGGGCAAGCGTCGAAGCCGAAGTCCACCATAATACGCTGAGCCTTGAACTGGGTGCTAACTTCGAGGGCCGCTCGCGCCGCTATACGGAGCGTGGTGAGCTGGTACCCGACCTGGTGCGCGCCGCACAAGAGGCATCCACGGATAATGGTTCGAACGAACCCGCGGGGCCTACTCCGCTCACCTCGTAAAATTTGCGACGGAACAATCCGCATAGAGCGCAAAAGTCAGGCCCTCTCTCTGGAGACGGATGAGAACACGATCGCTCACGTGCTCGAGTTTCGCGTTGTTTGCGAGTAGGTGCGATGAATGAGAATTCGCCGTTAGAGGACGGAATACCACTTCCGGGTCCCACGACAACCGTTTTCGGTTCGGATGTGGAAATCGATGGTGACGTATTTGTTGATGGAGACGTCATGCTCACGGGCCGCATCAGCGGGTCGTTGAGATGCAAGCGGCTGGTGTTGGACCGTGATGGCGAGTTGGAGGGTATGCTGGTCGCCGACTCCGCCGCGATCTGGGGCAGCGTCAGCGCCGATCTCTACTGTAGCGTGATCAAGCTTCACGCCGGCTGTGCCGTCAAAGGGGCTGCTTATCACGAGGTGCTGATCCTCCATAAGGACGCCTATTTCGAGGGCAAGTCGCGCCGCTTCCCCAACCCACAGGCGATAGCCCCTGCTTGAAAAGCAAGGAGTGCAAGGTGTGCGCCGGCCGTTCATAACCGGCAGGCGGGCTTCCGGCACCATTCGCTGGCGAACGCGTGGACAGCTTAACCTTTGGCCGACCGCGCAACCTTCCACATTTCCTCCTCAACACAGATCGAAGCAAGAATGCGATCAATCAGCAAGCAGGTGCGGCGGAACAGATCGGAGCCACGTCGGTAGTCGGCTGGCGCAAAGAAGTCGATGCGCCCGGCTTTGAACAAATCAACACACTTCTTGCGTCTGCCTCCCGGCGGATAGACAGCGATAGCATGACCACCATTCTTGCGGGTAACGGCCATTGATGGCACGTCGGTATCCCCGTCGCCGAAATAGATCATGTTGGAAAACGGTATTGGCCTGGCGTCCTCGTCCATATGCTCGTTGATCGTCTCGCCGAGGTCTTCAACCCCCTTGTTGATCCTGAACAGGTACTGCGTCTTGCCGGTGTCGGTGATGACCCGCTTCGGGTACGGCAGATCGTAGGCGTCAAACCAGTATTCGGAGGCAAACACATTATCGAAGCGATCATAGATCGGCGTGCCTTCAACGATCTCCGTCAGGCCTGATGAAATTAGGTAGTGGCGCAGCGAGATACCGTGGCTTTCGGCACGGATTTTCACATAATCCTCGATCTCGCCGAACCAATCCAATACACCTTCAAACAGCTCTACATCGCGGCCCTGCGCGACCAAGTCTTCGCGGTCGATGCGCACATTGGCCTCTTTCGCCTTCTTGTAGAGAAGGTGCATGTAGGTGATCAGAGGATCAGCCTTATGCTCCTGTGCCATGCGATTGGATTCCGCCCAAAATGCCGCTGGATCGATACCAATCTGTGGTAGGAACGCGTATTCCTGCATTGGGCGAGGTGACAGCGTTCCGTCGAAATCGTAGATGAGTGCGATCGTTTTCTTGGCGAATTGAGCCTTGCGCGCGGACTTCTTCACCGCGTTTTTTTTCGTCCCGCCTGCACCGGAACCTTGTTCGCCTTGTCCACGGGTTGCGCGTTCTGCCATGTTTGCTGCTCTTTGCCGTTGCACGGGTTAGGACGTGATTCAAAATTCTTGCCTGATTCGGCGGTGATGAATATGGCGGTGCGTCACGGGGTTGACAGGATCTGTTGAAGCAGCCAAACGCGAGCGCCAAACCCTGCCCGAAGACCAACAAGGACCTGCCATGTCACCTCTGCCCCCCTTTCCCAGCACCGACCAGGCCCGTGACGAGCTGATGGGGATCGTGACCGCGTTGTCCTATCTCACCGGGCCGGAGATGAAACTGGCCTCCGGCCAGACATCAACAATTTACTTCAATATGAAGCCGACAATGTTGGACGCCCGCGGTGCGTTCCTCATCGGGCTGTTGATCCTCGATCGGATCGAGCCGCTGCAAGTCAGCATGATCGGCGGACTGGAGATGGGCGCGGTGCCGCTCGCCACTGCGGTGGCGGCGGTGAGTGCCGCCAAGGGCGAACCGGTGTCGGCCTTTTTCGTGCGCAAGCAGGCCAAGGATCACGGCACGCAAAGCCTGATCGAGGGGCTCGCCAAGGACGAGACGCTGACCGGCCGCCGGGTCGTGATCCTGGAGGACGTAACGACGACGGGCGGTTCGGCCCTGAAAGCAGTGGAAACCGTCCGCGCCGACGGCGGCGAGGTGGCCGCAGTGATCACCGTGCTTGACCGCCAGGAGGGCGCAGCTGCAACTTTCTCCAAGGCCGGCGTTCCGTTTCAATCGCTGCTGACTAAGTCAGACATCGTCGGGGCAGGATAGCCCGCCTCCTCGATCTATGAGCAACTGCCGCCGCCCAGCACGCAAAACTTTGAGCAGTTGGAATGGCACAGCTTCACCGCCCCGCGTTCAAACATGCCGCCATTCGCGCGTGCTGCCGCATCGAGCGTCGCGCCCATCTCGAAAGCCTCATCGAACGGCAGCAGTGTGCATGGTAACACCACGGGGGTCTCCGCGCCCTTGCGTTTGACCACCATGCGCGATGACGCGCACATCATTTCTCTCGGCTGTATTTTCAGAAGGTCCCAGCATGCCGTGGTGATTTCGGGGGTGTCGTCGGCGCCGTCCATTTCCGGAAACAAAACAAGCTGCCGCGTGTCGTCGGCATCGATCGACCAGCCGTTTTCATCAATCAGGCTCCGGTAGGCTTTCCGGCCTTCCGCTTCGCTCTCATACAGGCTCACCCGTCCGGCGATTGCCACACGGAACCCATTCTCCGACAACCAGGATATCCCCTCGAGTGCCTTGGCGAACGCGCCCGCCCCGCGTTCTTCGTCATGCAACTCGAGCGAATGATGGTCGAGGCTCACACGCACGGTCAGATGTATGCCGGGCCGTGACTTCAAGTCGATCAGCCTTTGCTTGATAGGCAGGCGCTGCATTGGCTGCATCGCGTTGGTCAGAACGAGAACTTCAAATCCGCGCCGAAGCGCATCTTCCAGCATGTCGGGAAAGTCAGGATTGAGGAACGGCTCGCCTCCGGTGAAC
>JAUWFF010000004.1 GCA_030607105.1 Filomicrobium sp. | reverse complement strand
CTCGATCCGCTGCTTGTTAGCGCACACGTTGGTTACCGGTTTAACCTGTTTGGTCGCCGCACTGCAGCCATCGAACCGCTGAAGTAAGACACGATCGAACGACGAAGATCGTATCTAACAAGACGAAACAAGAGGCCTGGCTGAAAACCCGGGCCTTTTTTCTTGCCGTCAGCATGAACGATTTGCACCTGTCCGCATTGAGCGATCACCAGATATCGACGTTCTCACCCGCCTCGCGCAACTTTTCACGGTAGTCTGAAAGCCAGCGTTGAAAGTTGGGTTCGCTCTCGTAGCCTCCGGTCTCGACGTAAACAAACGTCGAGCGGAAATGAAACGGCTTCCAGTAGCCAGTCAGCCGAAACGCCTCCGCGTCTCGACCAGGCTTGCCATCAACCTTGGCCGGGTCCTTCGGAAAGAAACTAATGGTCGGCGTAAAGTTGACCCTCCAGCGCCGCGCGAGTTTGCGCTCCTCCATCTCCTCGCCATCAAAGTCGGTCACCGACCGAGATCCATAAAGGTTGAGCTGCAACACAACGAAGTGTTTGCGGATGTAATCCACGATGCTCTTGTCCGCCAGGTTTACGCGATGCAGTTCCCGGCAGTACGGGCAGGCATTCTGCTCCCACAGTATGGCAAACGACTTGCCTTCAGCCTGCGCTTCTGCCACGTCCTCCCTCAAGTCAAGGAACGACGAATGGAACCACGGCTGCGTATAAAGCCCGTCGCCGTCGACCTGGGGCTCCTCTGCTCTGATGGCTCCCGGTAAAACACTCGCGGCCGCCAAACCGGCCGGCAGCACCATGGCCTCACGACGGGTTAGTTTCATTGCGTGCCTACCTTTCAGAACGCGGTTCCTGGCGTTTGCCAGTTTCGCCCTCGGCTGGAGGATACCCGGATCCCGGACGCTTGCGAAGAGCAGTTTATGGAAAGCGGTTGTCCCGCCACCCGGCAGCAGGCTATTGGTTGGAGGAGCACTGATCACCAGGTGCCGATGCACAAGAGGACGGCCCATGGCCCGCATAGGCTTTTATTCCGGTTCCTTCGACCCCGTCACCTTAGGACACACCGATGTGATTGCACGCGCCGTTGAACTTGTGGACCGGCTGGTCATCGGTGTCGGCCTGCACGCCAGCAAAACCCCGCTCTTCAGCGCGGAGCGGCGCGTCGAGATGCTGAGGATGGAAACCGTGCTGATCGCCGACAAAAGTGGCACCGAAATCGACATCGTGACCTTCGATAATCTAGCCGTTGATGCGGCCCGAGCCGAAGGCGCCACCGTTATTTTCCGTGGTCTGCGTGACGGCACGGATTTCGATTATGAAATGCAGATGGCCGGAATGAACGGCGCTATGGCGCCCGACATCCAGACCGTATTCGTTGCCGCCTCTCCGCAGGTCCGGCATATCGCCGCAAACCTGGTGCGTCAGGTTGCAAAAATGGGCGGTGACGTCAGCGCCTTCGTGTCCCCCGAAATCGAGGCCTGCCTGAAAAGGCGTTGCGCCCCGGCTAATTAGACGAGCGACAGTTCCTAAGAGCCAGCACAGAAATGTGGCGCATCGCTACCGTTGCGGTTTCAGCTCACGTCACCCATAAGCCGCTTCAACCATGGCGTCAGCAAGAGTAGCGCGACGGCGGTAACGGCGACCAACCCGAACAAGCTGAAGAAGAAGGACGCAAGCGCGCCGGCATCGTCGGAAGCGAACCCTGCGCCTAGAATACCAGCCAGCTTGTTGCCAAAGGCAGCCGCCAGAAACCAGATGCCAAGCATGATCCCGACCATCCGGGCTGGTGCCAGCTTCGTCATGGCGCTGAGGCCGACGGGACTGAGAAAAAGCTCGCCGATGGTTTGTAGCAAAAATAGTCCCACCAGCCAGAGCGGGCTGACCTTTCCCGCTAGCGTCGCATGCGCCGCGGGAACCATCAGGAGAAACGAAAGACTGAGGAAGAATAGCCCCAGCACGAACTTGATGGGCGTCGAAGGCTGACGCTTGCCAAGGCGCGACCAGGCCACCGCGAACACCGGCGCCAGCAAAATTACAAACAGCGGATTGAGTGACTGGTACCAGGCCGATGGCACGTGGAAACCGAGCAAATCGTTGTTCGTCAATCGATCGGCGAACAATGCAATCGAAAGGCCCGCCTGTTCGAACGCCGCCCAAAAGACCATCGCCGCGATAAAGAAGACGAAGACAGCCGCGATCCGGCGCTGCTCCAAGTCTTCCCGCCGCGCAAACAGAAAAATGGCGATCATCGGTATCGCCACGACGATATAGCGCAGCCACTCCAGTCCCGGGCGGTCAGATAACAGCAACAGCGCTAACAGCCCCGCGCTTCCCCCGACAACGGCGAGCGCCAATCGCAGCGATAGCGAAGGGTGTGCGGGCGGACAACCCACCGAACCGAAGCGTGGCAAGCGCAAGCTGAACAGTCCGATCGACAGCGTCATACCAACCCCGGCCGCAGCGAACCCCCAGTGCCAGCTGTGTGCTGGATCGAGTCCACACCCCGCAAGCCACGATTTGAACAGGGCGCTCTGCGCCAGAAAGCCCGTTACGAACGGCGCCGCCAGGGCGCCAATGTTGATGCCCATGTAGAAGATCGAAAAGCCGGCATCGCGGCGCGTATCGCCAGGTGGATAGAGCCCCCCCACCATAGCGCTGATATTCGGCTTGAAGAGTCCCGTCCCCAACGCGATCAGCACGAGGCCCAGGTAGAAACTCATCACGCTTGGCACGGCCATCGCGAAATGCCCGCACGCAATGACGAGCCCGCCGATCAAAACCGAGCGTCGCGCGCCCAGCAGATGATCCGCCGCGTAACCCCCTGGGATCGACAGCAGATAGACCGCCATCGTGTAGTTGCCATAGAGCAGCGCCGCCTCGGCGGTCCCAAACCCGAGCCCCCCGGAAGCGACCGGCGCCACCATGAACAGCACCAGCAAGGCCCGCATGCCGTAGTAGGAAAACCGTTCCCACAATTCGACCATGAACAGTGTGGCCAGCCCATTAGGCTGCCGGGCTTCGCTTTGCGCGACGTCAACGGATGTCAAACTGAGGTTCCCTGGCGGCGACTGGAGACCACGAGACACTGCCTTGGAACGCCGCGGGTGTCACGCGGCCACGACGTCTAAAGGCCTGCCGCTTCCCCGATACGCTTCCGCTGCGGGCCGAAAAGGCAGGCAAGACCCAGAATAATGCCTGACACCGTGGCGATCATTCCGGCGGCACTGACGGCATTCTCGCCGCCAAACCAAAGCGGCCCGTATCCGGCGAACACATAGCCAAGGACTGCAGAGAGGACCGCGAAGACTACGCTCCAAACGAGTTGCACCTCAAGTTGGTTGGTCATCAGCCGGGCGGCGGCCGGCGGGCAAATAAACATGGCGATGACAATGATTGAGCCGACGGCGTCGAAGGCGGCCACGGCGGCCACAGCCGCTGCAATGACAAGGCCGATGCTGATGAACGTTGTGGGAATACCCATTGAGCGCGCGAAGCCCTCGTCAAAGGTGGAGATCTTGAGCGGTCGCCAGAACAGGTAGGTGAGAACGGCAACAAGCGCGCAGACCACCGCGATCCGGGGCAGTTCCGCGGGTAGGGCCGCAAGGGCCGCTGGGTCCACCAGAGACGACCAATCTTCCGCCGCAAACCAGATGAGGCTCTCAAGATTGCCCATCAGTGCATGCTCGACATCCAGATGAACATTTGAAGTATCCGACTGCTCAAGAAGAAGCACGCCACCCGCGAACATGGAGGTGAACACCACACCCATGGCCGCACCCGGTTCAATGCGCCCCAAGCGCTTGATCGCTTCAATCAGGATAACCGCGATGATCGCTGCTCCGGCGGCACCAAGCATCATGGGAACCGATGCCACCGTACCGGTGATCAGAAAGGCGACGACAATGCCGGGAAGCACAACATGCGAAATGGCATCGCCGATCAAAGCTTGCCGGCGCAAAATGAGAAAATTACCGGGCAGTGCGCAGGCGATCGAGGCCAGGACGCCGATCAATATGGGTGTCAGACTAAGCTGGACAAACTCTGATCCCATCTCACTCCCCCACCACTACGGGCGGACCAAGCCGCTTATCGATTTCCGCAAGTTCGTCTCGCGTCAACACCTCCTCGATAGGCGTCAGCCCGTCGAGGCTCGCCTTGATCCCATCGGCAAAGTGTAATTGCCGGACGATTTCCCAGCGCCGCTCATCGAGCAACGCCTTTGCGGCTTGGGCCCGGCCGTCGTCGGTTGCCACGCCATCGGCCCTGATAAGTCCGTCTCGCCGAAGCACGGCAAGCGTCATGCGGTCGTGGATTGCTTCGCCATGAACAAGCGCGAGCAACCCCTGTCGCCGATGCACGCGAACTTGGAACCGGCGATGCCGCAGAACCGAGGCAAGCACTCCCCGGATCGGCGCGAACAATAGCGATAATCCAAACAGCAAGGCGCAGACCAGGACGATAATCGGCCCGGTCGGCAGCGCCGGTGCGGATGCCGAAAGAGCGGCCCCGATGTAGCCTGAAGCTCCGCCAATCAGCCCTGCACCAAGTACAACGTGTTCCGTGCGCTCCGTCCAGAAGCGCGCCGCCACGGCCGGGATGATCAACATTGCGACAATCAGGATGAGGCCCACGATCTTTAGGCCGATAACAGTGACGCCAAGAACCAGTCCCATGATCGCGAGATCAACATGCCGGACGTTGACGCCGGAGGCCTCCGCGAACTCGTCATCAAAGGCGACAAGCGTCATCGGCCTGCGCAGAACATATACGGCCACCACCGAAAGCACCCCGCCGATAGCTATGATGATGCCATCCTGAAACAGCATGCCCGCGGTCGAACCAAGCAGTAGACCATCAAGCCCGGCCTGCCGACCGCTCGACATGGTCTGAATGAACGTCAGCAGGACGATCCCAAATCCGAAGAATACTGACAGCACGGCACCGATCGCCGCGTCTTCCGACAGCCGGGTTTCTCGTGCCGTCCACTCCACCAGAAGCAGCCCCGCAGCCGCGGTAACCGCGGAACCGAGCATGAGACCGCCCAGGTCGCGGCCATCGCCGCCGAGTGCAACCATCAAAATGAAGGCGAGCCCGATGCCGGGCAATGTCGCATGCGCGATGGCATCGCTGACCAGGGCCCGTTTGCGCAGGAAGAGGAAGGTCCCAGAGGTTCCTGCCGCGATGCCGAGCAGAGCCGCACCGATCGCAACAAGTGCGGCATTATACCCGGCCTGCAGTAACAGTGCATCGAGGAAGGTGGTCCACATCAGCCCGCCGGCAGCCGCAGCTCATCGATGTGCGTCGTCGCCAGTCGGCCGCCGTACGTTCGTTGAAGGTTTTCCGCGGTAAACGTGGTCGCCACCGGCCCCTCGGCGATCTTGCGCACATTGATCAACAACACATGATCAAAATAATCGCTTACCGTCGCCAGGTCATGATGCACACAAACGACGGTCTTCATGTCGGCCTTGAGAGATTTCAAGACGTCGATAATCGCCTTCTCGGTGGCCGCATCGACCCCGGCGAACGGCTCGTCGAGAAGATAGAGATCCGCATCCTGCGCCAGTGCCCGGGCCAGGAATACGCGCTGCTGCTGCCCACCTGACAACTGACCGATCTGCCGGTTCGCGAATTCCGCCATGCCAACCCGCTCAAGGCAGGCTTTCGCAGTCTTGCGCTGCCGGCCTGTCACCCAGCCCAACAGGCCAAGTTCGCGGTAAAGCCCCATCAATACGACGTCGATGACACGCGTAGGAAAGTCCCAATCGACACTAGCACGCTGCGGGACATAGGCGACCCGTTCCTGGACCTTCGCCAGCGGTTCACCGTAAACCGACACGGTGCCCGAAAGCGGTTCGACGATGCCGAGCACCGCCTTGAGAAGAGTGGATTTGCCGGCCCCGTTAGGACCGACGATCGCCATCATGCTCTCGGGGGGAACCACGGCATCAACAGAGAAGATCGCTGGTTTGTCGCCATAGGAAACCGTAAGGCCGCGAACCGCCAGCGGGCTGTCATCAGCAGGCGGCTGCTGCAAGATTCGTCCGTCCTGCGCGGCGACTTCCACAGCTCTCCCAGTCATCTTTCTTCAGTGCCTCAACTGCTGGCCGCGAGCGCACCGGTCATACCCCTCTCGGGGGCATCTCCGCCGAGCGCGCGTGTTATGGTAGTCGTGTTGTGATCAATCATGCCGAGATAAGTGCCCTCATAGGTCCCGTCCCGGCCCATTGCGTCGGAAAATAACTCACCGCCGATCCTGACAGTATGTCCTTTTGCAGCCGCGCCCTCGATCAAAGCCTTAATGTTGCGGTCCGAAACCGACGACTCCACGAAAACAGCACCGATGTTGCGCGCCACTAGCAGGTCGACCAGTTCACGAATTCTGTTGAGGCCCGCTTCGCTCTCCGTCGAGATGCCCTGGATGCCCAGCACTTCAAAGCCGTAAGCTTCCCCGAAGTAGTTGAAAGCGTCATGGGCCGTCAGCAGAACGCGGGCTTCGGCCGGCACGGTGGCGAGAGTACGTTCGGTATAGGCGGCTAGCTTTGAAACGTCTTCCAAATGCTGAGCCGCGTTCGCCTCAAAAAGGGCCTTTGCATTGGGCCTTTCAGAGATAAGCGCGTCGCGAACAGCAAGGACAACTTCTGCCCACCTTTTGGGGTCCATCCAAACATGCGGGTCATACTTGTCGGCGTAATCAGCGTGTGAGAGCAGCAGGCGCTTAGGCAGGGCTTCCGCAACGGCAACGACTTTACGACGTTGCCCAAGCGAAACGAGGAAGTCCTCCATTTGGGCTTCGAGATAAAGGCCGTGCCAAAGAACGAGATCAGCCTTTGCCAGCGCTACAATGTCGGTGCGGGTCTGGCGGTAGGCATGTGGATCGACACCCGGTCCCATCAGGGCCTTGACGTCGACGAGATCCCCACCGACCTGCCGTGAGGCGTCGGCGATCATTCCCGTTGTTGCGACAACCCTGAGCTTGCCATCAGCGGCACCACCACTAGAGCTGAACACCAGTGCAAAAGCCATCGAGATAGTCGCCAGAGCCAGCGCCATCTTGAAAATGGCCGATTGCCAAGACATGGCGTGGCTATGAGCAGAGCTGGCCCGCTTCATCCGTCCGAAACCTCTTGTCAATTGGCGATCCCCGAGTTCAAGACCGTCCCGCTTGTCTAGGCGCCAGCACACCGTGGCGCCTGAATCGCCTAGGCAAATCTACTGAGTCGTGCCCATAAACTATAGCACGAACACATAAAACTTAGTGCCTGCTAAGTTTGAGTCAAGACGGGTTTGCAATAACTTGTCGTGAACCCTCCCAGCACCGGAGCCGAAGATGACCAGCGCCGACGACCGTGACCCAGAAGCCAAGCGACACGCGGAGCGGTTCCAGCGGGTACGCGAGGCCCACCAGACGGAGGTTGCGGAAGACTATGTCGAACTGATCGCCCAACTGATTGAGAAAACCGGTGAAGCACGTGTCGTGGACTTGGCCGATTGGCTCGGGGTGACGAACGCCACCGTCAACAACACTATCCAGCGTCTGCAGCGCGATGGCTTGGTGACCAGTAAGCCCTATCGTTCGATCTTCCTGACCGACAAGGGGCGCGGCCTGGCGGAAGCCTCACGCCACCGTCATGAGATTGTCCGGGATTTTCTGGTGGCGCTGGGTGTCGACAAGGAGATAGCGGAGGCCGACACAGAAGGCCTCGAACACCACGTCAGCGACGCCACGCTAAGGGCTTTCCGCCGCTATCTGGAAAAAAACAAGGCCTAGCCTTGCCACAAAAAAAGAGGCTGGAGACAGCCTCTTTTTTCTTCCGTATGACCGACGTGGCCAAACGACCTTTAGTCGGTGAAATACTTCGCCGTGATGTACTGCGTCACCCCTTCGCGAGAGAGGCCGCGGGCCTCTAGCTCGGGATCCGTCAGATGGCTCAGACGCTCAAAATCGCGCGAGGCCTCCATTGCTTTCTGCAAGGACGCAAAGAAGTTCGGAATTACGTTCAATGCTTCGATAGCTACCGACGTCAGCGATTGATGCTCGCCATGGCTTCGGAAATGGACAGTTGTGCTCATCATAATCTCTCCCCATTGGATTGGAGGACGCTGCCGTTACATTCGGTGGTCGGAACGCCACCGTGGCTTGCCAGATATATGCGCCGCACCATGGATTCTTGCAATGCGTAATCTTGGCACTCCTGGCCTGCGAAAACCGCATATCTCACGAGATATTACGCATGCTGCGGGCGCTCGGTTACGGCCTGTTGAGCTGTATAATGCCGATGTGGGGATCACTCGCGGGCGGCTTGGACGAAGTTCAGCGAAGCTGCTACCGGTTCGGATTGATTTTCCGTAAGCGGGAATAGAGCGTCTGTGGTTTCATTTCCAGCAGCGCGGCGGCACCCTGAGGCCCGGCGACCCGGCCGTCACAAGCGGCAAGTGCGGCTCGGATGTTATCGTTTTCCAGTTCGGCAATCTCAGCCGCAGTGAGAATCTTGCCGGGTTGATTGGTGGGCATCTTCTCTGGACTAGCCCCTGCCGATGCCGTAGCACCCGATCCGGGCAGGCTCAGAATCAAACGCCCCTGTCGGGACAGAATAGCCGCGCGTTCGATGACGTTTTGCAGTTCGCGCGCATTGCCCGGCCAGGAGTAGCGCTCCAGTGCTTCAACGTCGGCGCGCGACAATCGCGGCTCGGCGATATTCAAGCGCTGTGAACTCAGCCGTACGAAGTGTTGTGCCAACAGCGGGATGTCCTCTCGGCGCTGGCGCAGCGCTGGGCACTCGATCGGGAAAACGTTGAGCCGGAAGAAGAGGTCTTCCCGGAAACTGCCTTGTTCCACTTCCTGTTTCAGATCACGGTTCGTCGCCGCAATAATCCGCACATCGACCTGGCGGGTCTTTTCCTCACCGACACGTTCGAAGCTGCCTTCCTGCAGCACGCGCAGGAGTTTGGACTGCAGCTCAATCGGAATCTCGCCAACCTCGTCGAGAAACAGCGTGCCGCCATCGGCGAGCTCGAAACGGCCGACACGATCGCGCACAGCGCCCGAAAACGCGCCTTTGACGTGACCAAAAAACTCGCTCTCGAACAGTTCCCGCGGAACCGCACCACAGTTGACGCGAATGAGCGGCCGGTCCTTGCGCTGTGAAGCCTGGTGAATGGCACCCGCGACGAGTTCTTTGCCAGTCCCGCTTTCGCCAGTAATAAGGACGTTGGCATTTGTTTCGGCAACAACATCAATCTGCCGCACGATTCTCTGTATTGATTGAGACCGCCCGAGGATTTCGTGGTGGTTGGACTGAGTGAGAATCTGTTCCTGCAGGTAAGCGTTCTCCTTTTCCAATCGCTCGCGCAGAGCCGCGTTCTCCTTCAAAGCCCGTTGCAGTTTTTCTTCATTGATCTTTCGCTCGGTGATGTCGCGAAAGACAATCACCGCGCCGACGGCTTCCCCATCCTCGATGAGCGGTGTCGATGTGTACTCAACGCGGATTGGTTTGCCGTCCTTTCGCCAGAAGCATTCGTCGTCGACGGTCGTAATTTCATTGCTGCGGAACGCATTATAGATCGGGCAATCCTGCACGGGATAATGTGATCCGTCGGAGTGCTTGTGATGCACCTTTTGGTGCATCTCTAGCCCGATCAATTCTTCGGCGCGGTACCCAAGCATCGACTCGGCGGCTGGGTTGACGAACGTCGTAATGCCGTTGGCGTCGACGCCATACACTCCTTCACCGGCCGCCGACAAGATCAGATGATGGCGACGTTCGATCTCTCGCAGAAACTGCTCGGCGCACCGCCACTCGCTGAGCCCCGCGCGATGCATGCTGTCAGCTTCATTGTCGATATCGCGCCGTTGTAGCGCGTCCAGATCCTCAATTGACATCTGTATGAGAAGCTTGTCGTGCGAGCGCCAGGCAACAAGGCAGCATTCGCACTCTAGTGCCGCGGCGGATTGGTTCGCTGCCTTGAGATTGCGCGTCCATGCAAAGCCGGCATGCATTGCTTCCTGAGTTGCGATGTGCAGGAAGCCAATCGAATTCTGATCAAACAAGTCACTGACTTTGGTCCTCAGGAGTGCTTCCGCGTTCATCTCAAAGTGCCGGCTGGCCGCCGCATTGGCGAGCAGCAGCAAATTGTCGAACGGGGAAAAGATCAGCTGCGGCAGCGGGTGGTTGCGAAAGCCCTCGAGCAGCAGTTCGGCGGGCATCCCTACCGCGGCGACTTCATCCTTGGGTTCCCCCCGGGGCGTGTCTGTAAGTGCCAAATTAATCTCCGTACGCCCGCAAGCCGCTAGTCAAGGGCAGGCTGCCCACACAGCTAGAAACTCAATTATGAAACAACATAAGCCACTTTATGAAATTTAGTAAATTATGAAAAAACATAATCTGCGCGCCGGGCCGAAGGGTTCCTAACGCTTTGTTTCTGCTTCACTATTCCTGAAGGGCGTGGAATGGCACGCCCCTTGCTAAATATTAACCAATGGCGGCGCGGCCGCAGCGTATCCCACTGGTAGGAGGGTTAATGAGATGGTGAGCAAGAGCCTCGGAAATCCCTATGACGGCGAAGCCGACCTTCGGCACGGTTCTGACTGCGGTTGCCAGTCCTGCTGTTCGAAGATCAAGAATGAACACGCAGGCCACCAGCATCACGCTGCACCAGTCCAAGCAGCCCAAGCCCAACATGAAAACCCGGTGCCCTCATCCGATGAACTCCTGGAGCGCGCCGTTGAGAGCGCTGTCGTCCGCTCCATCTTTGGCCATAACGAGCTTTCCCGCCGCAGCTTTGCCTCGATGCTCGGCGCTTCCACGCTCGCGGCTGCTATCGCCAGCGTCTTCCCAATGGACGCGGCGAAGGCGGCAATCCTCGACAAACTCGGTCCGCCTGAGAAGAAGAAGCTCCAGGTAGGCTTCGTGCCGATCACCTGCGCGACGCCGATCATCATGGCCAAGCCACTAGGCTTCTATGACAAGTACGGCCTCGACGTAGACGTTATCAAGACGGCCGGGTGGGCTGTCGCCCGCGACAAGTCCCTCAACAAGGAGTACGACGCTTCCCACATGCTGACGCCGATGCCGCTTGCCATCACGATGGGCGCCGGCTCAACGGCTGTCCCTTTCCTGATGCCGGCGGTCGAGAACATCAACGGCCAGGCCATCGTCCTGCACAACGATCACAAGGACAAGAATGATCCCAAGCAGTGGAAGGGCTTCAAGTTCGGTGTGCCGTTCGAATACTCCATGCACAACTTCCTACTGCGTTACTACGTTGCTGAAGCTGGCCTCGACCCGGATCAGGACATTCAGATCCGAGTCGTCCCGCCGCCCGAGATGGTCGCCAACCTGCGCGCCGGTAACCTCGACGGCTACCTGTCACCCGACCCCTTCAACCAGCGTGCTGTCTGGGAAAAAGTCGGCTTCATCCACATCCTGACCAAGGACATATGGGAAGGCCATCCCTGTTGTGCCTTCGCCTGCTCCAAGGAATTTGCCGATACGTTGCCGAATACCTACGGCAACCTCCTGAAGGCCCTCGTGGACGGCACGCAATACGCAAGCGTCCAAGAAAACCGCAAGGAGATTTCCAAGGCGATCGCGCCGACGAATTATCTCAACCAGCCGGTACCCGTGATCGAGCAGGTCCTGACCGGCCGCTACGCGGATGGTTTGGGCAACGTCAAGAACGTTCCCGATCGCATCGACTTCGATCCATTCCCCTGGCACTCGATGGGTGTCTGGATCCTCACCCAGATGAAACGCTGGGGCTACGTCGAAGGCGATATCGATTACAAGAAAATCGCCGAGCAAGTTTATCTCACCGCCGATTGCGGAAAGATCATGAAGGACCTCGGCATGCCGGTGCCCGATAAGACCTATGAGAAGTATGTGATCATGGGTAAGGAATTCGATCCCGATAAGGCTGACGAATATGCCAAGAGCTTCGAGATCGGGCGTGCATCATGAACGCCATAACGCTATCCGACAACACAAAGGCGCTTGTATTATCAATCTGCCTGTTGGTAGCGTTTCTGGGCGTTTGGGAATTGAGCACTCCGGCGGTGAAATCCGCCGGAGAACTCACGGAATATGAGCTTTTGACCGGCGGCGGCGGGCAACAAGCCCGCGTTCCTCCACCCTCTCAGGTGATCGAAAAGGCGGTCTCGGAACTTTCAAGGCCCTTCTACGACAACGGACCTAATGATAAGGGCATCGGCATCCAGCTCGCATACTCGCTGTACCGGGTTCTCACGGGCTACTTCCTGGCAGCGTTGATCGCCATCCCAATCGGCTTCCTGATCGGCATGTCTCCGATCGCCTACAAGGCGCTCGACCCATTCATCCAGGTTCTGCGGCCCATATCTCCGCTGGCCTGGATGCCGCTGGCGCTGTTCGTCATCAAGGATAGTCAGGCCTCGGCGATATTCGTCATTTTCATCTGCTCGATTTGGCCGATGTTAATTAACACCGCGTTCGGAGTGGCCAACGTCCGCAAGGACTTCGTCAATGTCGCCAAGACGCATGAACTTGGTCCTTTGAAAACAGCTCTTCTCGTAATCCTGCCCGCGGCCGCACCAACGATCCTGACAGGAATGCGAATTTCCATCGGTATTGCCTGGCTCGTGATTGTTGCCGCGGAAATGCTCGTTGGAGGAACGGGTATTGGCTACTACGTCTGGAATGAATGGAACAACTTGGATCTGACAAGTGTGATCTTTTCAATCCTCATGATCGGAGTCGTCGGAATGCTGCTTGATACGGCATTCGCGTCTGTCCAACGCGCTGTGCAGTACCAGGAATAAATCAACAGCCTTCGAAAGAGGAAAACCGTGACGAAGCCATTCATCGAAATTTCAGGCCTCACAAAACGCTTTCCCGCGCAGAAGGGTGGCGAATCTCTAACGGTCTTTGAAAACGCGAACTTCTCGGTAAACAAGGGCGAGTTCGTCTGCATCATCGGGCATTCGGGGTGCGGCAAATCCACTATCATGAATATCCTGGCCGGCCTAGATTCGCCCACAGAGGGTGGCATAATCATGGGCGGCAAGGAAATCTCCGGGCCAAGTCTCGACCGCGGCGTAGTGTTCCAAAACTACTCATTGTT
>JAUWFF010000275.1 GCA_030607105.1 Filomicrobium sp. | reverse complement strand
GTATATTGTCGTGGTCGCGCTTTCGCTGCCTGGCGCGCTGGCCCTGACCCTGGCGGGCGGCCTCCTGTTTGGCTGGCAGATCGGTGGCCCCGTCACTGTCGTTGCCGCGACCATTGGCGCCACCATTATCTTCCTGGTGGCTAAGACCTCTCTTGGGGAAACGCTGGCGGCCAAAGCCGGCCCCGCGATCAACAAGCTCCGCGAGGGCTTCCAGGAGAACGCACTAAGCTACCTCCTCTTTCTCCGCCTCGTTCCGGCCTTCCCGTTTTTTGTCGTAAACTTGGCCCCGGCATTGCTCGGCGTCCCGCTGCGCACTTACGTTGTTGGTACGCTGGTTGGCATCATTCCTGGCACCATGGCGTTCTCATTCGCCGCCTCCCAGCTTGGCACCGTTATCGAGAAGACCAACGCCGAACACGCCGCGTGTGTTGCAGCCAGTGGCGAGGCGGCCTGCCCATATGTCATTGACGTGGGCACTCTGGTCAGCAAAGAAATCATACTAGCCTTTGCCGCCATTGGCGTCGTGGCCCTCATCCCCGTCATCGTCAAGAAGTGGAGCAACCGCCATGCAGCCGCATAACACAACCGCAGATGTACTCGGCCGCAGTGCTCCACCCGCCAACGGACCCTCCGCCGGCGCGCCAAGAGACCGGTCGTCTGGCGCCGCCAAAAGCAAGCGCGATGAAACGATTGAATGCGATATCTGCGTCATTGGTGCCGGCTCCGGGGGGCTTTCAATCGCCGCCGCCGCCGCCGCTTTCGGCGTCAGCGTCGTGCTGATTGAAAAACACAAGATGGGTGGCGACTGCCTGAACTATGGCTGCGTCCCATCAAAGGCGCTCATCGCCGCTGGCAAGCGGGCCCACCTTATGCGCTCAACAAACGGCTTCGGCATTGCACCGCAAGAGCCTAAGATCGATTACAAGGCCGTTCACGACCACGTCCACGCCGTCATCGCCGCCATTGAGCCTAACGATTCCGTGGAACGCTTCACAGGCCTCGGCGTCCGCGTCATCGAGGCCGCCGGCCGCTTCATCGACAAGAACACCGTTGAAGCCGGCGACAGGCGCATCAAGGCCCGTCGTTTTGTCCTGGCCACCGGCTCCGCCCCTTTGGTCCCGCCAATCCCAGGCCTCGACAGCGTGCCCTATTTCACCAATGAGACCGTTTTCGACAACCAGCAGAAGATCGACCACCTGCTGGTTGTCGGCGGCGGTCCGATCGGCATGGAACTGGCGCAGGCTCACCGCCGGCTTGGCAGCCAGGTCACCGTACTTGAAGGCATAAAGGCGCTCGGCAAGGACGACCCGGAACTGACGGGCATTGTCTTGGAGCATCTGCGCGGTGAAGGCATCGAAATCCGTGAAGGCGCCCTTGTTACTGGCGTCGAAGGCGGCCCGGGCAACATTCGCGTCAACATCAAAGTCGGTGACAGCGTGGACGTCGTCGAAGGCACGCACATTCTTATTGCCGCGGGCCGCAAACCGAATGTTGATGATCTCGGTCTGGAAGCAGCCGGCATCAAGTATGACAAAAAGGGAATCAAAGTCGACTCCGGCCTGGTTACCTCAAACAGACACGTTTACGCCATCGGAGACGTCATCGGCGGCCTGCAATTCACCCACGTCGCCAATTATCATGCCGGCATCGTCATCCGAAAAGCACTGTTCCGCCTACCGGTGAAGGTCAACGAAGCAACCATCCCCTGGGTCACGTTCACCGATCCCGAACTCGCCCACGTCGGGCTGACCGAGGATCAGGCCGTTTCCAAACATGGCAAGGTCTCCGTGCTGCGCTGGCCCTATCACGAGAACGATCGCGCCCAGGCTGAACGTGTCACCAGCGGCCACGTGAAGGTCGTCACCGACAAGAAGGGCCGCATTCTCGGCGCCACGATCGTCGGCGAACACGCCGGTGAGTTGATCCAAATGTGGTCACTCGCCATCTCTCAAAAGCTGAAGATTAAGGCCATGACCGAATGGATCTCGCCATATCCGACTCTTTCAGAGATTAATAAGCGTGCGGCATACAAATTCTATTCCGGCGCCACATCAAGTCCGCTAGTACGAAAGGTCATCGGCCTGCTGGCCAAGCTTGGCTAAGCCGGCACTCTGGGCAACCCGCCGCGCCGCATCGAAGGCATGCAAATGATCATGGCCCGCCGAACCAGTCGGCAGACCAGTACTCGCAGTGCACTTGCGCATTGCAAATTAACTCCCACGTCCCAGTTAGGCGACTGCTGGGCGCCGCGGAACTAGTCCAGAAAGGTCCTTAACTCAGCCGCGGCACACTCCGTAAGCTTCGGCTGTCCCGAATAGATACGCCGACCGTTCGCGAAACCGCATGGATCAAAAAGCCGACACGCCGCGAGGGCGCCACGACGACGGCAGTAACACCCATCCCGGCCAGCCGACCGCAGCCTCGGGAAGGAGGATTTCCGTGCTTCAACGCCTGCCCTTCTTTTCCCGCAACAGCCAGACCGCAACGGTCACCACCTGGCAGAAACTGCGCCTGCCCTTCAAACTGCTGGTTTTGACGACGGCCTTCGTCATGCTGGCCGAGATCCTGATCTTCGTGCCCTCGGTTGCCAACTACCGCGTTAACTGGCTCAAGGACCGCCTGATGGCCGCGCATCTGGCAGCTCTCGCCGCCGACGCCGCTCCGGGCGGGGCCATACCAGCAACGTTGCGCGACCAGCTATTGAGAACCGCCGAGGTCAAGGCAGTCGCCTGGCGCCGGGAAGGCCGCCGCAGCATCGTGCTGGCGCCCATCGAGCAGATGACGATCAACGCTCACATAGATCTCCGCCCGATGGTAGAAGGCAACGTTCTGAGCGAGGCCGGCTATCGCCTATCGCTGATTGGCGAGGCGCTACATGCCTTGGTACGCACTGACAACCGCACCCTACGCGTCACCGGGCCCTTGAATGGAAGCTCCAACGACTTCATCGAAATCGTCATTCCTGAGGCGCCACTGCGCGAGGCGCTTTTGCGATACGGCCGCAACATCCTCTACCTGTCGATTATTATCTCCCTATTCACAGCGGCTCTGGTTTATATCACGTTATCTAATCTTCTGGTTCGGCCGATGATGCACATCACCGATTCCATGCTGCACTTCGCTCAAAAGCCCGAAGATGTCAGCCGCATCATCGAACCCTCATCGCGCGGCGATGAAGTCGGCATTGCGGAGCGCGAGCTGGCCAGCATGCAACGCCAGCTGTCGCAACTGTTGCTGCAAAAGAACCGACTAGCCCAGGTCGGCCTCGCAGTCAGCAAGATCAATCACGACCTTCGCAACATGTTGGCAAACGCCCAGCTCCTTTCCGACCGCCTGTCGACATTACCCGACCCGACCGTACAGCGCTTTGCCCCCAAGCTGATCGCCTCGCTGGATCGCGCCATCAGCTTCTGCAACGACACCCTGCGCTTCGGCCGCGCCGAGGAAGCCCCGCCGCGTCGAGAGCTGATGCTGCTGCGCCCGCTGGTCGAGGAAGTGGGAGATGGTCTTGGCCTGCCCCGCGCCGGTTGCATTGACTGGGTGATTGAG
>JAUWFF010000112.1 GCA_030607105.1 Filomicrobium sp. | reverse complement strand
AGCCGCCGCTCCCCAGTAGGCCGAGGATTCGGAACTCGCCAATCAAGTTGGTGTCGGCCGGAAGAGTCTGTTGGTAGGCCATACTAGGTTCTACGTTGCCTCAGGGCGCCTTTAGTGGTCGATGGATCGCACGTTAACCCGTCGAACGCCCTTTGACCCGGACCTCTTGAGCCCCCGGGTTAATGTCTTTTCCATCGGCACAGGCACCAGTAGCGCAAAGTTATCAAAGTTTTGCTTCTAGCTGACGAACTTTCAACAGCAGCAAGAACTCGCCGCAAGGCGTCCCGTTTCACCAGCCGGTAACCTTTATTCCTTGTTGGCCGGTTTTCCTGAATCACGAGGCATTTAGAGCGTTGATGTTGAGGTGGCCTGTAACGTCAGGAACAACGACTTTGTGCGCCGACGGAAGATCTGATGGCCGCGCGCCAGATAAGCCCCGCTTGAGTGTCCTTACTGACATGATACGAAACTCTGCTAGCAGAGTAACTCCGCTGCGAGGATATTTCCCTTTCGCTGCACGTTTGCGATCCCCTATTCTTGCCGGTGGAATTGTTAATCCAGGCAGGTAAGAAGAATTGCCTTGCCACAGAGCAACCGGTAAGTCTTCAATCCTTATTACCTGCCGCGAATCGTTTCGACATAGGTGCACAAGCATGACCAAACGGAGTTGGGCAGTGAAATCAACTCAGCTGGCTTGTTTAACGCTCGGCTTTACATTTTGGCTTTGCCAACATGGCGTCGCGATCGCGGCGCCGCTCCAAGCGGACTGTGAGGCAACCGCGGTCGATAAGTCAGAAAAAATTGTTTGCCAAATTCGCGCGAAATCCGGGCGGTCATTGACCGACGTTGCGGTCTCTCAGGTTGACGGTTCGCCCCTCGCCGCGAGGCTGCGCCCTTTCAACTGGGTCACCGACCCAGTAGCATACTATTTTCTCGTTCAAACCTCCGGCGTATCACGAGGCCAAATGCGGCGCATGGGCCAGTTCCTGCAGCGCACGGCGTCTCCCATTGGCGAGCGCATCGTAGGGATCGGTACAGCCGACGGCGCCTTGGTTGAGAAAGCCCCTCTCGGCACGTATCGCCACACGCTTGACCGGATCGCCAGATCGTTGACGCGATCAATGCCTGGCGAGGATGACAGTGTCTTGATGTCGTCCATTGACGAGGCAATCGAGAAGGTTTCAAAAAAATCCGCGGACCGCAAAGCCGTCATAGTTCTATCCGATGCCGCGCCGCCGGATCGCGGTGTGAACGAAGACGAAATCGTTCGTCGGGCTCGGAACAATAACATTTCACTCTATTTTATTAGCTTCGGAGAAGACGAGAAAGTTCCCTCGGGCACTTTGAAACGAATTGGAAATCAAACAAGCGGCGGAACTTTTGATGTTTCGAATCTTTCTGATTCCGAATTGCTTGAATTCGCTTCGAGTCTTCTTTCGATGCATGAATCAGGTTTCGTTGCAAAAATAGACGCATCGGGGCTCCCGCAAACCTATCAGCTTGTCGCTACAGGTGAGCTTGAGGGACATGGCCAAGTTGAGTCCGAGTCGGTCGAACTCGAGCGGCTGACGGAAGATGGCTGGATGATCAAGAGCCAGCAGTTTCTTGCCGATCACTACGTGACGATTCTGGCCGCTCTCGGCCTCGGGGCCGGCGCGCTTTTAATATTGGCCTCGCTTCCGTCCTTGAGTGGCGTTTTCGCCAAGGTCCCGGCGTTCCCAATGCCAGGGCAATCCGGAGCAGGGGCATTGCCAAGTCCAGAAGGCGACCGTCCCGCCGAGACCCAGATCCTTTTCAGGCCCGAGGTTGACGGAGCGAATTCCGCGGCCCTTGCCTGGCTGGAATTGATTGGTTCAGATGCACCAAGGGTGCCCCTACGCTCCGGAAGTCTCAAGATTGGCCGCAGCAAGGAGAACGATATCCGGCTGAGCGATCAGTCCGTCCATCGACGTCATGCGATTTTGCAGCTGTCGTCTGAAGGTACCTACTCAATACATGACCTGGGGACGCGCAATGGAGTGATCGTGAACGGGGCAAGATGCAGTCAGCAGGAGCTTTCCGACGGCGACATCATTGAACTTGGCGAGACAAAGCTCCGTTTCGTTAAGCGTTAGAACAAGGTGGAATGAGGCTCCACGCACGAGCGTCGCGATCCAACGACGAAAGGACCCAACCGATGACGATCAACAGTTCTGGTAATGGGGATCGCAGCAAGGATCCCAACCTCGGTGACGACTTTGACGCCGACGATTCAACCGCGGAAGAGGCAACTCGCATTCTACCGAAGCGCCCCACCCAATCCACCCCCCTCAAAGGTACGCTCGTCGGCGTCGCCCAATCCGATGAGGAAGCCGGTGACGATGAGGAGAAGACCGTCTTTCTTCCGGCCGGTGTCGGCTCCGAAGCCGAGAAGGGTTTCGACCCCGCCGTTGCCTGGCTGGTTGTGATCAAAGGGCCTGGACGCGGAGAGTATTGCCCTGTCTTTTACGGGCAGAATTCTATAGGCCGCGGGGAGAACCAGCGTATTCGACTGAACTTCGGTGACACCAGAATTACCAGAGATTCACACGCTTTTCTGATTTACGACGACATGGCCCGCAAATTCTTTTTGCGTGACAACGGCAAGGCAAATCTCTTGCGTCTGAATGAAGCACCGGTGATGGTGCCGACAGAGGTTAAGGACCGTGATCAGATCTCGCTTGGCGAGACGGTGTTGTTGTTCATTGCATTGTGTGGTCAGGAATTTGATTGGATGTGTGATGGTGATGAAGCCGGTTGATATAAGCCAGTTGAGCGAATTGCGGGCCTAGCCAATGAGCGCGAAGGTCGAATTCGTTCACGCAACAGGCAGCAGCCAAGGTAAGCGCAAGGCGCAGGAAGATTTCAGCAGCGTTTGGCAACCTGAAGAGATCGAAGCCACCACAGCGACACGCCCACTTCTCGTAGTTGTCGCCGATGGTATGGGCGGACACGTTGGCGGGCAGATTGCCAGCAAACTGGCGTGCGAACACTTCATTCGATCCTTTACAAGGGAGACGGAGGACGTTGGGCCTCGGCTCGTCCAGGCACTTGAAGACAGTAATGACTCCATTGCTGCAGCCGTTGACGGTGATCGCGGCTTAAACGGAATGGGCTCCACACTGCTGGCTGGTTACCTCGATGCAACCGGGCTTCGCTGGGTCAGTGTCGGGGACTCGACGTTACTTTTTTATCGGGATGGAAACCTGTATCGGGTCAACGCCGACCACTCCCACGGCGCACGTCTTGATAAGCAGGCCGAAGCCGGTCTGATCTCCAAGCAGGCGGCCAAGGCGGATCCCCGTCGCCACGCGCTACACTCCGCGCTGACGGGAGATCGCATCCCCCTTCAGGATTTGTCACTGCAGCCGGTCTTGCTAATCCCCGGCGACGTATTGATCTTCGCGACCGATGGCCTTCTAACGCTGAGCGGAGATGCCATCGCCACGCTTGTACGAAAACACCGACAGGACGCACCTGAAAGAATTGCCGACGAACTCATTGCAAGCGTCGATAAGAGCCAAGTCCCGCGCCAGGACAACACCACGCTGGTTGTCATTCAGATCAAGCAGAACCCATAACCTCAACCGCCATTCTGTGGCGATTACTCCTGTCAGACCCGCAACTAGGGGCCGGTTTTCTGATGCCACTTAGCCCCGCCTGATCCCGTAGAAGAACTTGGGCTCGTGGTCGATATAGTCCTCGACTTGATGCTCGCCCAGGCTGATGAAGGTGAAGTCCTCACCAATGGTCTTGTGCACTTCGCTGCTGCACAGGAAGGTGTTGCCAAGCTTTGACGCCAGTCTTTCCATGCGGAACAACAATACGAGCTCCATTCCCGAAAGGCTGTCTTCACCCAGTGTGCGGCCGCCTCCGGTCATCACCTCCCCGGCGTGAAGCACCAATCGGAACGGGAGCGGTGATTCCTCTTGCACGTCGATCAAGGCATGGAGCCCGCTGGTGATGTGCTGCTTGCGACTAGGGTCCATCGGCCAGATCGCCAGGAATCCATCACCAAGGAACTTATTGATTGCGCCGCCATGTCTCTTGATGAGGTCGCTACAATCGCCTGTCCAGGAGCCCACCAGTGAGGCCCATTGCGCCGGCTCGTGCTCCTCGCACAGCCGCGTTGAGTTGACGATGTCAGCAAGCAGCATGAAGCACTTCTTGCTCTTCACATCGACGAGCGTCTGCGAGTGGGCGGCAGTCGTATTATTGATGGCGTTTTCGGCGCTCTGATGGAATTTGAGGTCGTACTGCCCAAGAGTGATGCGATCACCGTCCTTCAACAGCACAGGCAATGCGACGCGAAGTCCGTTAACGTAGGACCCGTTCTGACTACCCAAGTCCACAAGAAAAAACTCGTGCACGTCTTGCCGGTGGACCACGGCGTGTCGCCTGGAAACCTTACGATCAGGGATTATCACACGGTTGGACGGAGATCTGCCGATAGGGCAATTACTGTCTATTGGCCATCTTTGCCCCGCATCTGTTTCCAACCAAGCGTCTAAGCCAATCTCATCTTGCATAGTACGATCGTCCCACGCCGTCACAATCGAACTCTCCAAGATTGTAACCGTTTGACTATAACATCAACAGATGAAATCGCCGAATAATGTTGTCGGCGGCGCAACTCGGCGCGGCTCTGCCGAATAGGACCTTGGTCGGCAAACATGTGCGAAACAACTCCTAGAGGTTTACGCCTCGTTGGAATCGCTGAACTATGCCTGCTCAAATTGGCATTGCGCAAAAAGTCAGCAGACAAAAAACCGCCGGACCTGAGCGTTTGTTGACGGTCCTCCCGCCACCGTTAATAGATGCGCGCAACATGCAAAAAGCCTTCCTCCTTCTCGCACTCTGTTTGCTCTTCTTAGCGTCTGCGGGTGTCGGTGGCCCGCTTGTCGACCCGGACAAGGCAGAAGCCGCCGGCCGCAAGAGGCTGACGTGCAGCTTCATCGCTCGGCAGTGTGTCATCGGCTGCAGAAAGGAAGCGCCGCCGGTTTTTTGCGACGGCTACTGTTCCGGCGAGAGAGACAATTGTCTGCGTACGGGGCAGTGGCTCGGGATGCGGCGGACTTTCCGGTCCGTGGTTCGCAAATAAATCTTCCGCGAACAGGCCTAGGTGGTCGCCGGGCACAGCCTTCAAAGAACATCGTGGCGCCTGAAGTTCACCCCCGCGTGCCCGTAAGCGGCCGTGCCCGGATGCAGGAGTTCGGCGAGAATTTCGACCGACTCAACCAGACGCCATTGGCTGCCGCCAAGATATCGAGAAATCAGTGTCCGCCCGACATCGGCAAGTCGATCCATTCAACAATAACAACGCGCGTCGACAAGCGGCCTGACACCTTCGCTCTTACATGTCCGGTCCGCTGTTTCATGTGCTTAACAAGCGCTTAGGCGGCCTCCTCTAGTCCAAGCGCCTTACCGATCCTCAGCGCGCCGGAATAGCCATCATCAAGGCGGCGCGGCTTCTGCGGTACCAAATCGGCCTAGTGCCCGACCCAATCGCAAAACGCTGTTTCGACATCGCCAAGGGAAACCGCGCACACTTCGCACTGGTCCAGCGTGAGGATCACATTCGGCGCGAGTTCTTTCGACTGCACCGTGTCGACCTCGTAGACCGCTAGCCCCTGTTACAC
>JAUWFF010000321.1 GCA_030607105.1 Filomicrobium sp. | reverse complement strand
CGTCATACAGTGGTGTTCAGCCTTGATGACCACCGCAACACCCTGGGGCTTCAAGATCTCAGCGATGACGTTCGCGATCTGGGCGGTCATCTTTTCTTGGATCTGCAGCCGTTTCGCAAATACATCGACGACGCGGGCCAGCTTTGAGATGCCGACAACGCGTCCATTCGGAATGTAGCCGACCCAGGCGCGGCCGACGATGGGCGCCATGTGATGCTCGCAATGGCTTTCAAAGCGGATCCCCTGAAGAGTAATCATCTCATCGTAACCCTCGATCTCCTCGAAGGTCTTCTTCAGAACGGCGGCTGGGTCTTCGGAATAACCGCGGAACCACTCCTCGAACGCGCGGGTGACGCGCGCTGGGGTCTCATGCAGTCCATCACGCGCGGAATCATCGCCCGCCCAGCGGATCATCGTCTCGACAGCCTTCTCCGCTTCGGCGCGGCTCGGCCTTTTTACAGTCGTGACTGGTGCGGATCGGGATTTCATAGCGTTTTTTGTAGAGTTGTTCACAGATGGACCCAGAGCTATTGGCAAGTTTGTCTTCATCGATGGTATTCTTTACGCCGATGCCTTGGCTGCGGATTGCTCCAGTGGTCAGACGCTCGACATGTGTCGGAGAACAAACTTCAACACAATCGGTGGTAAGAAAACCGCCATTCGCATGCAAATTGGTTATATTAGGGCTTCGACGGATCGCGACAAGTCGCACACGCTGAATTCCGCCTCACAATAAGCTGATGTCGGCTAAACAAGCCCGACAGGTTCGCCTTTATCGTTGACGAAGGCGATACGGATCATGTTGGTCGTGCCGGACTGGCCAAGGGGGACCCCACCCGTGACGAGAATACCCTCACCGGCTTTGACGAAGCCCTCATCAAAAGCAACCCGGCAAGCCTTGCCAACCATATCGGTGACGGACACTGGATCTTTTTCAAGGACGACGGAGTGCAAGCCCCAGACCACCGCCATGCGATGTGCCGTCGCGGCGATGGGCGTCAGGCCCATAACGGGCAGCCCGGGCCGCTCGCGGGCAACACGCAGCGCCGTCGACCCTGTCGCCGTGTAACAGACAATGGCGGCAAGCTGGACCGTGTCCGCTATGGCGTGGGCGGCGGCCGCAATCGCATCGGCAGGCGTCGGCAGCGGCTCGGTCTGCCATGCATACAAAATGGCCTCGTAGCCGCGATCATTTTCCACCTCGATGGCGATGCGGTCCATCATCTCGATGGCTTCGACGGGATACTTGCCGACTGCGGACTCAGCCGACAGCATGACGGCGTCGGCACCTTCGAACACCGCTGTTGCCACGTCGGAAACCTCGGCACGTGTCGGAACCGGACTTTCAATCATGCTTTCCAGCATTTGGGTGGCGACCACTACCGGCTTGCCCGCCGCGCGCGCCTTGCGGGTGATCTTCTTTTGCAAGCCGGGGACTTTTTCTATCGGCATTTCAACGCCTAGATCGCCGCGGGCGACCATAAAACCGTCGGCAGTCGCGATGATTGCGTTAAGATCATCGATTGCCTGGGGCTTTTCGACCTTGACCATGATGGCGGCGCGGTCACCGATGACATCGCGCGCTTCTAGCACGTCCTGGCCGCGCTGAACGAAGGATAAGGCAATCCAATCGACACCGACACCCAGCAGAAATTGAAGGTCCCTGTGATCCTTATCAGTCAGAGGGCTGACCGGCAAAAGCGTGTCTGGCAGACTGATGCCCTTGCGACTGGCCAACGGCCCGCCGACCACGACCTCGGCGACAATCCGGTCCGCGCTGGCATCCTTAACGCGCATTCGCAGCTTACCGTCATCGAGCAGCAGCGTATGTCCAGGCTGGACGGCGGTGAAAATTTGCGGGTGCGGGAGGTAGACGCGTTTGGCACTACCGGCGCCCTCTTCATTGTCGAACGTGAACTCGGTGCCGGTGGGCAATTCGGCGCGTTCACCTTCAAAGGCGCCGAGGCGGAATTTCGGGCCCTGGAGGTCTCCCAAAATGCCGATCGGTCGGCCGCGTCGGTCGGAGATCTCGCGGACACTCTGATGCAATTTGGCAGCCAATTCATGGCTAGCGTGGCTCATATTGATGCGAAAGACATCAACGCCCGCGTCGAACAGCTTGTCGAGCATTTCCAGCGATTGCGATGCGGGGCCAATGGTGGCCACAAGCTTTACTCTGCGATTGCGTCTCATGATCCTCCGTCGCCTTGTTTGTCGGGATCTGCCAGACGGATCGTCCATTGCTTCGATCCGCCGGTATCAACCTCCATGAAGCCTTCGCTTTGATAACCGCGCGCTGCGCAATCGCGAATGCCTCGAATTGCGAAGCTGCTCTTTTGAGTGCACAGTTTGGTGCCGCCGGTCCAAGCGCCACCCTGGTCGTAATCAACCGCCCGGACGTAAATCAACCTGCTTGGTATACCACTACGCAGCAGCACTTCACAGGTTTGAGACGCAATGGTCCACCAGCCCTCGGATGCGGGTTCCCCCGCCTTGTCGAGATAGCCTATGGCGACGCCGATACGGCTGGCGGTATCGTTGCAAAGTTTGAGGTCAGCGCGGGCGACGGCTGGTATCGAAAGTGCCAGCAGACCCGCCAGTGCGGCCAATACGATTGCGCGCCGCGCCTTAAGCGACCGAAGTCGGCCGCTGTTCGTCGTCTGCTTACTGGAACAGGCCAATGAACACATCCTAATAGTCCGCAAGAAGTCTCGGCGAGCCCGAATTAAAACTGCTCGAAAAACCAATGGCGCTAGCTGAGTGCGCGTCAAGGATCGACCAGGATCACGCGAAAGTCGTTGACGTTCGTTTGGGTGGGACCCGGCATCACCAAATCACCAAGCTCACGGAAGAAACCTGTAGAATCATTGTTGTGCAGAAACGTGACGGCGTCCATGCCAATATCCCGAGCGCGTCTGACTGTGTCGGGAAAAACCACCGCTCCAGCCGGATCGTCAGCTTTTCCTACACCGCCGTCGGTCCCATCCGTGTCGCAGGCAATACCAAAAATGCCGTCCGCACCATCAAGTGCGATGGCAAGCCCCAAGGCGTACTCCTGGTTGGGGCCTCCAGAACCGTTACCGCGAACGGTCACGGTTAATTCTCCGCCCGACATCAAGGCCATGCGATCGCCGCGCTGCTTGGCGTTCCTTGCCATTTCCGCGTGGAAGGCGGCGACATCGCGGGCTTCGCCTTCCAGAGAATCTCCAAGA
>JAUWFF010000079.1 GCA_030607105.1 Filomicrobium sp. | reverse complement strand
CGGATTTATCGGCTCGAAGGTTGGCGCCGAATTCGCTGAGCCATTCACCTTCCTCACCGTGCGGTTTGCATTTGTCCTAGCGTTGCTGATCCCCTGGGCGGTGTTGGCCCGCATCAATTGGCCCAAGACAGCCGCGGCATGGCAGGCCGCCGTTACCGGCATACTGATGCACACAATCTACCTAGGCGGCGTAATGTGGGCGCTACGAGACCACATGCCAGCCGGCATCGTGGCCATCGTCGTTTCGACCCAGCCCATTCTGACCGCACTTCTTGCTGGTCCCGTACTTGGCGAATGGCCGGGCCGGCGGCATTGGTTTGGACTAATTTTCGGCCTGTGCGGCGTTCTGCTCGTGCTGGCACCGAAGCTATCCTTGCAAAGCGCAACAGCGGGCGCATTCGGCACGGCGGCACTTGTCGGTGTCTTCGCGGCGCTTCTCGGCATGACGTTCGGAACACTTAATCAAAAGCTGCATGGAATGAGCGGGGACCTACTGGCGGTCACCATTTGGCAGTACGTCGCGGCCTTCATCACGGCCGCCGTCGCGGCGATGGTGAGCGAAACAATGACCGTCCAATGGACGCCCGAATTCATGCTCGCAACCGCCTGGCTCGTTGTCGTCTTGTCGATTGGAGCCGTCTTGCTGTTGATGGTGATGATCAGGGCCAGCGCGGTATCTCGCGTAACGAGCCTGCTCTATCTGGTGCCAGCGACAACAGCCTTGATGGCGGCTGCAATGTTCGGTGAAGACTTGTCCTACATGCAAATTGTCGGGATCGCGCTGGTGATGGCCGCGGTGTTCGTTATTCGCCCAATGTCCGGCCGCGCGCAGATGCCAAGCAAGTCCGGTAGGTCCTAGACTGAGTGGCGGGGAACCATGGCGTCCTTGATGTCCTGGCGTTCGGAGCCGTTGCGGAGTTTCTTGAGCTCTATAAGGCCCCGGTTGAGCTCGGCTCCCAGTATGATGATGACTGCAGTCACCTGAAAGAAGATCAAGGCAACCATCATTTGGGACAGGCCGGCGTAGAAACGGGAGTAGTCGCTGAATTCCAGGTAATAGGAGTACAGAATTGCGAGTGCTATCCAGAGGAACGTGGAAAGCGCGACGCCGGGAAGTACATCGCTAAGGCTACGCCGTCCAGCGGCAAGCCAAAGGTGGAATGCGACCAGCTGCACTGCAATGACCAACCCCGCGATCAAATAACGAAACCAGAAGGTCAGCCAAGTCGAATCAAGGATGGATTTGAGCCACGAAGGCTCAAACTTCGCGGCGATGCCAGGGCCAACGATCACCGCCCAGGTCAAGACCAGCGAGGATACTGCGCTGACCAATACGAACATCATGCTGCGAAGCAGAACCAGCGGATACATCAACGTCTCGAACTCGCGATAGGCACCATTGAGGGCGGCGCGTAGCGTCTCGATGGCACTGGTGGCAAAGAACAACGCGATACCGCCACCAAAGGTAAGCAAGTCGATGCGCGTGCTGCTCATGATCGAAACCACCTGCGGCGCCAATGCGCTGGCGACATCCTTCGGCAGGACATTGAACAATTGCGTGACGGCCTGTTGGGCCAGCTCCGGCGTGCCAATGAGACCTGCCAGGCCGGCCAAGAATATGCAAAACGGGAAAAGCGAAATGACGAACGAGAACGCCACCGCTCCCGCTAGCGAAAAGCCCGAATGCTCATAGAGCCGGTAGATCGCTTTGAGGATTTCGCTTTTTTCTTCTGACATCCGGAGGTTCCGTCTGCGATTGAGCCGTTCAGCACTTAATGAACAGTTTCATGAAATGTGGCCGCGCCCTGTGCGCTTCAAGCGTTATCAAACCGCGGCAAGGCGAACAATGTGGGGCAAGCATTTGGTCGTGGGTGTGTGATTGCTTGACCGCACTAAAATTAGGTAATTGTTTGAGGGAGGTAGGCTTTAGTGGGTCGGCCTTTGCGATGTCGGCGCTGTTTGGGAGCCTATTAGTATGATGGGTGGAGGAGCGGGCGATGCTGGCTCGGGTCGTGGGAGAGGGAACCCGCGAGAGCGCGAGAGGGCGCGGCCCAACGCGCCCGCCGCACGCGTGCCGCAACCGAAGGTCGAGGTCCACGAAACTCCGCCGGGGTCGCGGCGCAGCGGTCCAGCCCTTGATCCCAACATGCCCGACGATCTCACCAAGACCCGGAGAATTGATCAACAACTCTCTGAAAAGCCTATTCGAATCGGCATCACACACTACCAGCAGATCGCCGACTGGACGACGACCGAAGTCCGCAGCCTCAGTGCGACCCTCGGGCTCGGCCGGACGGTGTACCAGCACTACTGGATTGAGCAGGCAGCAAGGCTAACGCGACAAAGTGCGCCCTCAGCAGCGCCGGCGTACGCCTGCGTCGCCGATGAAGAAAACACTGAGCCCTTGTCGTTTGGAGAAGATCATTCAACCAGGACTAGAAACGTCCGAGCAGCCGATCTTGAGCTTCTCGGACAAGATCTGCCCACAGAAGACTGCTTACAAAATGAAGCTGGAGTAACCATCATGACGAGGCGGTGAACGGGCTTCAAAGGCGGTGCCGACCTAAAAGTAGAGGAGGAGACTGGTCTCCTGGGACGCGACGCGGCGGGTTCCTGGCCGGGGGCCTTGAAGTTAAAGCTCGTTAGGGCTACCGAGCCGCATGAGGTGAATGCCGAGGAGTACGCCGCCTACCATACCGATATCGAGGAAGTCACAGTGGAGATCATCACTCGCCAAACGCCAGGCTCGAAAAGTCAGTAGGTGGATTGGTGGAATGGGCCGGAAGCGGCCAAGTCGCCGCCGAAACGAGCCATCGGGCGAATTCTCAAGGCGCTGCGGGGAAGTCAAAACGGCGCTCGGCGGCCTTTGGATGCCCGGCGAAAAGACCCTGTTGCCACACATTTTTGAGCCGTTATCTTGCGCCTACAAAATCACAAGGATGTGGCGCGGTTCGGCGGCTTAGCGAGTTCCGCGCACCCGCCAGAGAAGGAAAGAACAGCATATGAGCACAGCAGAAGCGATCGCTGACACCCAGAGTCCGGCCGACGCAGACCAGCTTCTCGAAGCAACACGCGCGGCCGTCGATGCCGCAAGTCATTTCGTGAAGCTGGCAAAGAGCGGTGTACGCCGCAAAATTGACGCGGCCAACGGCGATCTGGATTCTCTGCAGCATGAAGTACACGGCCTGGCGTGGCTAGCAACGACCGTGGAAGGCCTCCGGCAGATGCATGCCTGGGCATCTTCCTTGAAGTCCGAGGGCCGCTTTGGCGAGATGGAAAGCCTGCTGACCCGGGCGGCATTCGCGGAATACTTGGGCCAGATCGCCGGTGGTATCCCGATGAGCCAGGGTGAAATCATCCGGCCATCGCAGCTTGGCGTGGCGCGTGAAGATATCCGCAGCTTAGAAGATGCGGCGGCGGGGCTCGTGTCGACAGGCGATACGGCCGGCGTCAAAGCGCTCCTGGCCAAGATGATCGCGGATGCTCAAGGCGCCACCACATACGGTGATTCCGGTCTCGACGAGATGCACACCGAGATCCACGAGCAGATGCGCAAGTTCTCGGAAGCCGAAGTCGTGCCGCACGCCCACGAATGGCATCTCGCCAATCAATACATACCCATAGAGATCATCGAAAAGGTGGCCGAGCTGGGCGTCTTCGGCTTGACCATTCCTGAAGAATTCGGCGGTCTTGGCCTTGGCAAGGAGGCAATGTGCGTCGTCTCTGAGGAATTATCGCGCGGCTACATTGGCGTTGGTTCGTTGGGCACGCGCTCGGAGATCGCGGGCGAATTGATCCTGCACAACGGTACGGATGAGCAGAAGCAGAAGTACCTGCCGATGATCGCTTCCGGCGATACACTGCCGACCGCTGTGTTCACTGAGCCCAACACAGGCTCGGACCTTGCGTCTTTGAAAACGCGCGCGGTTAAGGAGGGTGACAGCTACAAGGTGACCGGTCAGAAGACCTGGATCACGCATCCGGTACGGGCGGACCTAATGACGCTGCTGGTGCGCACAAACCCCGATGAAAAGGGCTACCGCGGCCTGTCGATGCTGCTGGTTGATAAGCCGCGCGGCAGCGACGACAACCCGTTCCCGGCGGACGGCATGACAGGCGGCGAGATCGAGGTGCTCGGCTATCGCGGAATGAAAGAGTACGATATTTCGTTCGATGACTTCGCGGTGCCAGAAAGCCAGTTGCTCGGGGGCGCTGAAGGTCAGGGCTTCAAGCAGCTGATGAACACCTTCGAAGGCGCGCGTATTCAGACCGCCGCCCGTGCCGTCGGGGTGGCTCAATGCGCCATGGATCTCGGACTACGTTATGCGCTCGAGCGCAACCAGTTCGGCAAGCCTATCTATGAGTTCCCGAGAGTCGCCAACAAGGTCGTTATGATCGCCGTTGAGACCATGATTGCCCGCCAGCTCACCTACTTCGCGGCGCGCGAAAAGGACCTTGGACATCGTTGCGATCTGGAGGCCGGCATGGCTAAGCTGCTCGGCGCCCGGGTTGCCTGGGCCGCTGCCGACAATGCGCTGCAGATTCACGGCGGCAATGGGTTCGCGCTGGAGTATCCGGTGTCGCGGGTCTTGTGTGACGCGCGCATCCTTAGCATCTTTGAAGGTGCTGCAGAGATCCAGGCGCAGGTCATCGCGCGGCGATTGCTGGAACCGCCGAAATCTTGAGTTGCTTGATCAGGTGTCCGGCGGCGTTGAGCTAACAGGCGCGCAACGTGAAGGTCCTAATATGAAAAGCGATCCGATCGCTCCCCGGCGCGCTTCGGTTGCTGTTGACGTTGGCGGTGTTCCCGTCGGCGGCGGCGCGCCGATCGTCGTTCAGTCGATGACCAACACTGATACCGCCGACATCGCAAAGACAGTGGCGCAGGTGGCGGCCCTGGCGCGGACAGGTTCGGAGCTGGTGCGGATCACGGTCGATCGAGATGACGCCGCAAAAGCCGTACCGCACATCCGCGAAAAGCTTGATGCCTTGGGCTGTGATGTCCCCCTTGTCGGTGACTTTCATTACATCGGGCACACGCTGCTTCGTGAGTACCCCGCCTGCGCGGAAGCACTTGCCAAGTACCGAATCAATCCCGGCAACGTCGGTTTCAAGGACAAGAAGGATCGCCAGTATTCCGAAATCATCGAGCTGGCGTTACAGCACGGAAAGCCGGTGCGCATCGGTGTCAACTGGGGCTCGCTTGACCAGGATCTTCTGACACGGCTGATGGACGAAAACGCGCAGGACGCAGCTCCCAAGGATGCCCGCGCCGTGATGCACGAAGCTATGGTGCAATCGGGCCTGCACTCGGCCAACCGCGCGGAGGAACTTGGTCTTCGGGCGGACAAGATTATCATCTCGGCGAAGGTTTCCGCCATCCAGGACCTTGTCGCCGTCTACACCTCGCTGGCGCAGCGCTGCGAATATGCTCTGCATCTCGGCCTCACCGAGGCCGGCATGGGGTCGAAAGGGATCGTTGCCTCATCAGCGGCGATGGGGATCCTGTTGCAGCATGGAATCGGCGATACGATTCGCTTTTCGCTGACGCCGGAGCCTGGCGGCGATCGCACCTTAGAAGTGCGGACGGCACAAGAACTTCTGCAGACCATGGGTCTGAGGTCGTTTGTTCCGGTGGTGGCGGCTTGTCCAGGCTGCGGACGTACCACCTCGACGGTATTCCAAGAATTGGCCCGGGACGTACAGGACATGATCCAGGAGCGTATGCCGGAGTGGAAGGCCCGCTATCCAGGTGTCGAGGCGCTCAACTTGGCTGTAATGGGCTGCATTGTGAACGGGCCTGGTGAATCAAAGCACGCCGACGTCGGCATTTCCCTTCCGGGAACCGGCGAGACGCCGGCTGCCCCCGTGTTCATCGATGGACAGAAAGCGATGACGTTGCGCGGGCCGACGATCGCAGCGGACTTTAAGCGGGTTGTCGAAGATTACATTGAGCAGCGCTTCGGCAGAAGCTGACTGTGAAGGTAATCGGCAAATGAAAAGGGCGGGTCGAGTGCTCGACACGCCCTCATTCCAGTATCTGTCTTTCGGACGCCTTAGCGAGCGCGGACGCGTGTGCGCCTAACGGCACGGGTGCGCGTGACCGCACGGGCAGGAGCGGCGCGGCGCGTTGCAAACAGCGGCTTCCAAGCGCGACGCGTGCGCTTGACGACCGGACGACGCTCGCGCGGGGCCAACTTAAACAGAGATTCAGAACGAACACGCTTTGGCCAAGCAAACATGCGGCGCTCGGTGCGCTTATAGGCGCGCACGGCAGGCC
>JAUWFF010000195.1 GCA_030607105.1 Filomicrobium sp. | reverse complement strand
CGCAAGAATGTGATGTGGCTGTTCAAGGCGCTGGGGCGGCATCTCGAAGATGGAACGCTTGATGAGTTGACGCTGACCACTAACGGCAGCCTGCTGCATCGCCTCTCCGGTGATCTATATGCCTGTGGCGTGCGCCGTATCAATGTCTCGCTCGATACGTTGAGCCCGACGAAATTCAAGGCAATTACCCGCTGGGGCGAGCTTGATACGGTCATCAACGGCATCGCCGCGGCCGAGCGCGCCGGCCTCAAGATCAAAATCAACGCTGTCGCCTTAAAGGGCGTCAACGACGATGAGATCGATGATCTTATTCGCTTCGCCCATGGCCGCGGCGCCGACCTAACGCTGATCGAAACCATGCCGATGGGTGATATCGAAGGCGATCGCACCGACCAGTACGTCCCACTATCCCAGGTGCGTGCCGATCTGCTCGAACGCTACACGTTGAAGGATATCCCTTATTCGTCCGGCGGTCCGGCTCGATACGTTGAAATCGCCGAGACGGGTGGTCGTCTTGGTTTCATCACTCCCATGACGCACAATTTCTGCGAGAGCTGCAATCGGGTGCGGTTGACCTGCACCGGCACTCTGTACATGTGCCTTGGTCAGGACGATGCCGCTGATCTCCGGGCGCCGCTTCGAAGCTCCCCGCAGGACGAGCTCCTCGATTCGACCATAGACGAAGCTATCGGCCGCAAGCCCAAAGGCCACGATTTCATTATCGACCGGCGCAGCAAGGGACCCGCGGTATCGCGGCATATGAGCGTCACTGGCGGTTGACGACCAAGGGGCGCTACCTACACCCACCTTCGCCAAGCGCGACCCTAGTTCCTCAAGCTGGAACGGCTTCGCCAGCGTTTCCACGTTGCCACCAGGGACGCCGGAGGTCTGCTCCAGTTCCGATTCATGCGCCGAAATCAAAACGACCTCGATCGCAGCGTCCGCCTGTCGAGCCTTCTTTGGACAGCAACTCCGTCGAGTTCGGGCATGTCGACATCAGCAATGAGCAAATCAAAGCGACTTGCCCTCGACGGCGATTCTATCCGCCGCCTCGGCGCTGTCCTGAGCGATGCTGACGGAGTGACCGTCACTTTCAAGTACGCGCTTGATCAATTCGCGAGTGCCGGTGTCGTCGTCCGCCAGTGGGATCTCCATGCGTCCCCCCTTGTTTTGACTTTTCCCGCAAACCCTCATAACTGGCTTCCCATCACCCCGCGCCGCCGGACCTCGCGCTAGGTGCTGACCACCCGCCCGACGAACGGCAGTTCACGGAACCTGTGGCTCATATCCATGCCGTACCCGACCACGAAGACATTGTGACATTTGAAAGCTCTCAGATCCGCCTTGATGTCTACAGCTCTGTCGACTTCCTTTTCGATAAGAACGCAGGTCCGAATGCTTTCAGCGCCGCGTGCCGACAGCAGGTCTTTGGCGTAGGCCAGTGTTCGCCCCGAATCTAAAACGTCGTCAACAAGCAATATATCGCGTCCGCTAACATCGATGGTCACGTCACGGAGTATGTCAACAGTGCCAGATGAAACCGTGCTCTTGCCGTAGCTCGACAACGTCATGAAGTCGACTTCAGGTTCCATTCCGACATGGTGCAGGGCCCGGATCAGATCTGCCGCGAAAATGAAACTCCCCTTGAGGATAGCGACGACCGCCAGCTTGTCCAGTTTCAGCTGAGCGATTTCTTGGGCAAGCCCACCCAGTCTTTCGGCGATCTGTTCTGCGCTGTAGATGACGTCGATATCGGATCGTGGATAACCCATAGTCGCTGATTTCTCTTTTCGTCTTCTTGCATTTTTGCCGCACGAGACATGCCGCAGCATCGCCCGCGGATGGCTGGCCGAACGCGCCCGGAAGTCGCGCCAAAGACCCTAGACCGAAATTGCGGCGTCCGTGTAATGGACGGAAAATGTACACCCACTATTTTGTGCAAAGTTTCAACCTACAACTCGTCTGAATGCCCATTGCGATGCCACATTAGTGCTCGATTGATCATATGGCAGGCTTCCCGCATATAGAGCCGGGAACACCGTCAAATTGCAACGTCTAATGACGATTTCTTGCGCCGCTGTAACAGGATCAGTCCGTGATCAGCCTGAACAATGTCGCCCTGCGCTATGACCGGGGCCCCGAAATACTCGCAGGAGTGAACTTCCAGCTGCGGCCGGGGTCGTTTCATTTTCTAACGGGGCCGTCAGGCGCGGGGAAGACGTCTTTGCTGCGGCTTCTGTTCATGACGATACACCCAACGCGCGGCGAGATTCACCTATTCAATCACGACGTGAGCGACATTACGACGGCCAAGCGCGCCCAGCTGCGCCGCCGGATTGGCATCGTCTTCCAGGATTTCCGGTTGCTTGACCACCTGACGACGTGGGAAAACGTGGCGCTGCCTTTGCGCGTGGTCGGCAAACAGATTTCCGATTATCGGGAAGACGTCACCGACCTGTTGCAGTGGGTTGGCCTTGGCGACCGGATGCACGCTTATCCTTCGGTCCTATCGGGCGGCGAGCAACAGCGCGCCGCCATCGCCCGCGCCGTGATTGGCAAACCCGAGTTGCTGCTGGCCGACGAGCCGACCGGCAACGTTGACCCGCAGATGGCGCGCCGATTGTTGCGATTGTTCGTGGAACTCAACCGGCTGGGCACATCCGTCGTCATCGCCACTCACGACCATCAACTAATGCGCCAATACAAGGCGCCACGCCTGGAGTTGCATGAAGGCGACGTGCGTATCGTCTAAGCGCAGCCGTCACTCGCCGACACTTTCTTGGGAGCCGAAATTGTCAACGCCACTTGGCAACCAATCCTATGATGATCTCGACGAGCCAGATTCCGGCCCGCCGACGGGTACTGCACCGGAACTGTTTGCCCCTTCCCGCGATGACCGGCGAGAAAAGGGTGGCTCGCACGGCCCGATCGTGCCGGCGGGATCGGTGACCGGCCGGTCGCTGACACTCGTGATCTCGATCATGTGTTTCTTGGCCTGTCTGACAGCCGGTGCCGTCTACATGATCAACCAGTCCGCCGATGCTTGGCTCCGCGATGTCGCAAGCGAAGTCACCGTGCAAGTGCTGCCGCGCGAGGGCGTGGACATGGAAAAGACGCTGGAGGACGTCGCCGTATTTTTGACCCGGCAGCCTGGCATCGACTCGACCCGCACAATGAGTGTCCAGACATCGACCGATCTTCTGGAACCCTGGCTGGGCAAGACCGATGCGTTGGAATCCCTGCCTGTGCCGCGCCTTATCGCCGTCCAGCTGAATCGCGATGCGCCACCGGATTTCGATGCTCTGTCGGGTCAGCTTTCCAGCAGGTTCCAGGGGGTCGAGTTGGACGACCACAGACACTGGCAGCAACAGATCAAGACCGTGACCCGGTCATTGGCTGTCGGCGGCATTGCAATTCTGCTTCTGGTTGCCGCGGCGACCACCGCCATCATCGTCTCCGCAACGCGCAGCGCCATGGCTTCAAACCGTGAAATTGTCGAGGTTCTGCACTTCGTCGGAGCGACCGACGGATTCATCGCCCGTGAGTTTGAAAAGCACTTCCTGACGCTTGGTATTCGCGCCGGTGTGCTAGGCGCGGGGTGCGCGATGGCCGTATTCTTCTCTATGCCGTTGGTGACATGGCTTTTGGGCGGCGGTTCGATGACCGAGATCGAATTCCATCGCCTGATTGGGTCGGGTACGCTGGACCTTGCCGGTTACGTCCTGTTGGGGATCGTGGTTATCGTCATTGCGGCGTTGTGCATGTTAACCTCCCGGTTCGGCGTCTACCGCATATTGAATACCACTACCGACTGATGCGCTGCGGCTGCAAAGTCAGGGGACGCGGCGTCTATGGCGTGTTAAAGCGCAGGCTTCAAGGATTGGACCGCTGCTGGAAGAGTGATTGCAGGTTGGACAGCGCGCCTTAGTATTGAGCACGCCGATGTAGTCGCCAAGTGGCGAGGGTTGAACCAGAAGGTGGGGATTTACGGACTTGAATGACGGCGGTCCGTGCCGTCGGGCTGCGGAAGCCAAATAGTCTGAATGCCCCACCCGAGCACGAAGAATGAAAAGCATGAGTCAAGTTCAGATTGCTGACCTGTGCCGATTCCACCTTGATGTTCATGCGCTGCAAGCATCACATTTCTCGCGGCGGCCATGAAAAGACTTGCGATATGGCTGTTAGGCATCCTCGGCGCCGCGATCTGTTTCTTTGCATTTGGTTTCATTCTG
>JAUWFF010000108.1 GCA_030607105.1 Filomicrobium sp. | reverse complement strand
CCTTGGCAACGGCACTTCTCACCATGAATCTGGATGCCACCCTGGAAGAATTGGAAGCTGGAGATTATTCCAATGTCGCGACCGTCGGAGCTGTTTCGGGTGATGGTCCAAAGTTCGATTTAAAGGCAGTGGCTTGTACCTCGAAGTCCTACGTCCCGGTCATGGCGACGGTCTACTCTGGCGACAAGCACACGGTGACAGGGTTGGCCGCGACGCTGAGTATCCGAAACGTCTCGGAGACCAAAGAATTCGGACTCACGCGGGTAGATTATTTCGATACAGAAGGCAAACATTTGCGGCGCTATGTGAACGAACCGGTTCGTGTCGGTCCCCTGCAAACGCGCCAGTTCTACATTGACCTGTCCGACAACGAAGGGGGCAGCGGTGCGAACTTCATCGTGGCCTGGGCAGGCAACCGGGATACGCCCACACCGTTGATCGACGCCGTTATGATCGGCGGCTATGGTACCAAGGGCATCTCGCTGGTCACGCACGCCACTGCGCCGGAGCAGAGCTGCGAGTGAATTCGGTGGGCCGCTTTCTAGAAGCAAGCAGGCCGCCTAGCCGGTTTGCTTGGTGATGCCCGGCGCATCAACGGAACACTAGTTGTCCGCCGGCTACTTCAAAATGCGGCCAAACAGCCAGCAGGCCGCCTGTACGATACCGCCTGGACGGATATCGCCTTCGATGACGCGAGGTGCGGCAACGATGTCGTAGCTTGCGGACAGGCTCTCGATCTCAAGCCAGTGGAAGGGCTGACCAGTGAATTCGTTGACGAGTTCTCGGTGGCCCTTGATCACGCCATTTATTAGCGCATTGGACGAGGGCGCCCGGGGTGTAATGAATTGGTCGGCAGCGGTTTCTGATTCCGTGAACAGACCGACCGGAAAGAACGACTGGGCGGCGAAGCCTGGCCCTTCGCTTTGAGAATCGTTAAAGGCGGCCTCGTCGCCGAATGCCTTCAGCTCCCGGCAGAACCCGCAGATGCGGGCCCGGCAGGTGGCGGGCAGGTTCTGGCTGCCGAAGGCGGCAAAATCGACGGCATCAAACACGAGTGGATAATCGCCGCCGGCTGCACCTTGCTCACCGACGCCAACCCAGGCCTGGTAAGCACCCTCAAAGGCATTGTCGTCGGGCCTGTTGATGCGTTCGGTAATGTTCAAGGAGATTTCGCTAGAGCCATCAAAGAACGGGGTGATTCCCAGGATCTCGCGGACCGCATCAGGGCCGTCGCTGCTGGCGGGTGCGATGTGAAGCCAGACTTCGGCACCTGATCGGGAGCGCCAGACCGCGTAATCACCGACTGGAGTGGAGAGACCTTCGCGGGCGGCTTCAGCGAGACCGGTGACCAGTTTTTCAAAAGCGGCGCGGTCTGCAACGCTGAGGCCTATCGTTTCTAGATTGCTGGCTATGCTCGGGCTCTCCTTTTGATTCACCGTGCGGAGGCATTTCCCGACCCGATGCGGGACCCCTGGGCGATGGCCCGCGTCGGGTCGGTGGTCGTGCGATCCGAAACGAACAAGCGGTTATGCCGTCGCGGCTTCGATCTCCGCAGCGATCGCCTTGCCCATCTCCTCGGTCCCCACCTTGGTCAAGCCGCTCTGCATAATGTCCGCTGTGCGAAGGCCATTGTCGAGGACCTTGGCAATTGCCTGTTCAATGATGTCGGCTTCAGCGGACATGTCGCAGGAATAGCGAAGGGCCATCGCGAAGCTCGCAATCATCGCAATCGGGTTGGCGAGGCCGTGGCCGGCGATATCGGGAGCGGAACCGTGCACGGGCTCATAGAGCGCTTTTCTGCGACCAGTCTTGGGATCAGGGGCTCCAAGGGAAGCCGATGGCAGCATGCCAAGCGAGCCCGTCATCATGGCAGCTTCGTCGGAGAGAACATCGCCGAACAGATTGTCGGTGACGATGACATCAAACTGCTTGGGGTTGCGGATCAGCTGCATGGCGCAGTTGTCGGCGAGGATCAGTTCCAGCCCAACGTCGGGAGCACACTCCCGGTGTGTGGCGACAGTAACATCGCGCCAAAGAACGCCTGACTTCATAACGTTCCATTTGGCCGCCATGTGTAGCTTCCCGGAGCGCTTGCGAGCCAGATCGCAGCCAACCTTCACGATGCGCTCAATCTCACGTGTCGTGTAGACGGTGGTGTCAACAGCGCGTTTGCCTCCATCCTCCAGAGTCACGATTTCCTTAGGCTCGCCGAAGTACGTGCCGCCAGTGAGCTCACGCAGGATGAGAATGTCGAGGCCCTCGACGAGTTCGCGCTTCAGCGATGAAGCCTCCGCAAGCGCGGGATAGCAGATTGCTGGACGCAGGTTGGCGAACAGATCGAAATCCTTGCGCAGACGCAAGAGGCCTGCTTCGGGTCGGATCTCGTAGGGAACGTCGTCCCACTGGGGGCCGCCGACGGCGCCGAAAATAATCGCATCGGCATCCGATGCCTTGGCCATAGCCTCTTCTGCGATAGCAACGCCGTGCGCTTCGATAGCAGCACCGCCGACTAGGTCGGTCTCGACTTCAAAAGTGTTGGAGCCGCCCCTGCGGTGCAGAGTGGCTATGACGCGTTCAACTTCGCGGCTGATCTCGACGCCGATACCATCGCCAGGGAGCAAGAGCAGTTTGTGAGTGGTCATATTTGTTTCTCTTGTTGGGTGCGTGTTAGTCTGTCGGGCACCGCGCTGCAGCGGAGCGAACGTTGTTTGGTAAAGAACAGGCGTCGTGAACTCGCATAGGAAGCGTAAGACACGTTTCTTTGCGTTGGCCAGTACCGGCCAACCTTAGGTTTTGATGACACGATTTCACTCGGGCCCGACTGCTCTACCGCGATGGAACTCCGCCTGCAAGCTGCTGGCGGGTTGGCTGGCAGCTACCGTACCGCAGCACAGTTTTACGCTTGGCTAATAGGTGTTCACGAGCTTTTGGATTACATTTAGTGGGCCGGCTCTGTCATGTTTCTAGCAGCTGTGGCTCGGCGCGAATGCGCGTGCCGATAGTTCAATCAGACATATTGAGGAGCGAGGAAATGCTGAGAGTTTTTATTGGAATGGCGATGGTTGCCATGGTCGGGATTGCCGGCGTAGTGATGGCTAACGCCGAAGACAACCGCTATGGCAAGCAAAAGGTCGTCTACCACATCAATTATCCAGGTGGTGATGGCGGCAAGAAATATCACGGCGCGCTGCGCAATATCCAAAACCACATCAATGCCGTCGGAAAAGATAATCTCGAGGTCACCGTTGTCATGCATGGCAACGGGCTGGGCTTGTTGATGCAGGCCAAGGATGATTTGAAACTCCAAGGCAACGTCAGCAACCTCAAAACTCAGAATGTAGCTTTCAACGTCTGCTCGAACACTTTGCGGGGCCGTAAGATCGACAAGGACAAGGATCTTTTCGAGGTTTTCGATGAAGACATCGTTCCTTCGGGCGTCGCCGAAGTGAGCCGCCTACAAGGGATGGGCTACACGTATATCAAGCCTTAACGCTGCGGCAGGGCGTGCTCATGGTCAAGCCACAAGGTTGCGGCGGTCTTCGACGTGGCCGTGCATTGTTAGACGGTAGACCATTGGCACCCCGGTCGCCACTTCACGTTCGATGATCTGCTGAGCGGATAGCTCTTCGAGATACATGATCAAGGCGCGTATGGAATTACCGTGTGCGGCGACGATGACGTTCTTGCCGGCTTTAACATCGGGCCAGATCTTGTTCTTGTAGTAGGGCAGGACGCGTGCGGCGGTGTCTTTCAAGCTCTCGCCACCGGGTGGTGGGATATCGTAGCTGCGCCGCCATATTAGAACCTGTTCCTCGCCCCACTGCTTTCGCGCATCGTCCTTGTTGAGGCCGGACAGTTCCCCGTAGTCGCGCTCGTTTAGAGCTTTGTCGCAGACAACCGGGATTTGTGTCTGGTTGAGGTTCTCCATGATGAGAGACAGCGTTCTTTGTGCCCGCTTCAAAACGCTGGTGTAAGCAATGTCGAATTCGATGTCCTGGGTCTTGAGCAGTTTGCCGGCCTTTATTGCTTCCTGGACACCCAGTTGGGTGAGATCCGGATTGCGCCAGCCCGTGAAAAGATTGCGCTCGTTCCATTCGCTCTGACCGTGACGTACGAGCACAAGCACGTTATCCATCATTCGGCGTCCCCTTGAACCCTTAATCTGTTCTATTAGGCAAGCTATAGGCCCAGAACGTCGATCATGGAATATAGTCCTGGCTCTTCGTCGCGCGCCCAAAGGGCCGCTTTTACGGCTCCACGGGCGAAAATAGAGCGATCTTCGGCATGGTGCGACAGCGATATGCGTTCACCATTACCGGCGAAAATCACAGTATGTTCTCCTATGACCGAACCTCCGCGGAGGGTCTGAATGCCAATGTCGCCTGGGCGGCGTTCGCCGGTGTAGCCGTCCCTGGTGCGGACTGCTTTTTCCTGCAACTCAGCCCTGCGGCCGTCGGCAGCAGCTTGCGCCAGCATTAATGCAGTGCCTGAAGGGGCATCAACCTTGTGGCGATGGTGCATTTCAACGATCTCAATGTCGAAATCCTCGTCAAGGGCGGCGGCGACCTTGGCGGTGAGTGCGGTGAGAAGGTTGACCCCCAGGCTCATGTTTCCGGCTTTGACGATGCGGGTTCGTTTCGCTGCTTCGCAGATCGCTGCTTCGTCTTCGGCCGTAAAACCCGTGGTGCCAATAATGTGGATAATGCCATGCTCAGCAGCCAATTCGGCAAACCGGCTGGTGGCCTGAGGGGCGGTGAAGTCCACGATTGCGTCGGAAGCGGCGATGACTTCTTCTGTCTGTGGGCTGACAGCGAGGCCGAGCGGTTCAAGGCCCGCCAGCGTTCCCAGATCAGCGCCCTGTGCGGAGGAGCCGATTTGCTCTGTGCCGCCGGAAAGTGATGCGCCAGAAGTCTCCTGGATGGCGCGGACAAGAGCCCGGCCCATTCGTCCCGAGGCCCCCATGACGGCTATTTTCAAATCAGCCATGCTCTCTTTGCAGTGCCTCCGACTTCATTTCCTGGCGATCAGGCGGCTTTCGCGCGTTCGATCCCCTCAACAATGCGCTGACGGGCTTCATCGGCGTTACCCCAATGCCCGATCTTGACCCACTTGTCAGGCTCCAAATCCTTGTAATGGTTGAAGAAATGCTCGATCTGGCTCATCGAGATGTCTGGAAGATCGCTATAGTTCTGGATCTTGTCATAGCGCTTAGTCAATTTTGATGTAGGCACAGCGATGATCTTTTCGTCACCGCCGCCATCATCCTCCATGACGAGGACGCCGACCGGCCTGCAGTTGATGACCGCGCCCGGGAATATCGTCCGCGTGTTGCAGACGAGGACATCGACGGGGTCGCCGTCAGCGGAAAGCGTGTGCGGGACGAAGCCGTAATTGCCCGGATAGCGCATCGGTGTGTACAGGAAGCGGTCGACAAATAGGGTGCCAGCATCCTTGTCCATCTCGTATTTGATCGGTTCGCCGCCAACTGGAACCTCGATTATTACGTTGATGTCTCCTGGCGGGTTTTGACCGATGGGGATGGCGTCGATGCGCATGTTAGTTCTCCTGGGCTTGGCGGGCGACAGGTCGCGGTGAAGCCGCCGCGGGACCGTCGTTTGGAGGGCGTACGGAAAAGTGCTGTTTTGTGGCGTCGTCAATCCTTCATACGCTGTGCAGCACTGCGATTCCAGCAGATGGGGATGG
>JAUWFF010000340.1 GCA_030607105.1 Filomicrobium sp. | reverse complement strand
CAATCAAAGTACTTCGCCGTAGGCGATGTGGTCCCGTTCGCAAAGGCAAACACCGGTGCACTCGCTACTCAGGCAGTGGGAAACCCAAAGCACGGTCCCGCGGGACTGAAGCTCATGCGCGAAGGCGTTCCTGCCGAGGAGGTCATCAAGCAACTCTTGGCGCAAGACCCGAAAAGGGATTTGCGGCAGATCGGTGTTGTTGACACGCGGGGCGACGCGGCGACTTACACCGGTGACAAATGCCTGCCGTGGGCGGGCGGCACGACGGGCAAGAACTTCGCGGCGCAGGGTAATCTGCTGGCCGGCCCGCATGTGGTCGAAGCGATGGCTGCCACATTCAAGTCCGCGCGTGGTGACCTCGCCACCCGGCTGGTGTTCGCCCTGGCGGCTGGACAGGCTGCAGGCGGAGACGCACGCGGCCGTCAGTCTGCTGCAGTTCTCGTTGTCAGACAAGGCGCGGGCTACCTTGGGCTGAGTGACCGCCTGATCGACCTTCACGTCGAGGATCACGTAACGCCGATCCGCGAGTTGAAGCGATTGCTTGATATTCGACACGCACAGCTCGCCGCGACGGAGGCTCAATCCTATCTTGATCGAATTGACAACGCGCAGCTGGCCGAACAGGCGACCCTGATTAAGCGCGCCCGCCTAGCTGCGGAGAGGGGCATCAAAGTGTACCGGGGCGACGATCACCTTTGGTGGCTGACCGCACAGGCGCGATGGCTGGACGGCGACCTTGCCGGTGCGGTTGATGCCGGACGTGAAGCCCTGCTGCTAAGTCCATCGTGGCCGCGGCTGCCCGAAAAGACGCGCGCCGAGCTTGGGCTTTCAAATCAGCTGGTGGGCGCATTGCGTAAAAACGACGGGTTCCGTGTTCTTTGGGATAGTCTGGCGAGCAAGGAGCCCGTTCAATGAGCGAAGCAAGCGCCGGAACGGCACAAACATCCACGGACTCCGACAGTGCAGCCACCGGTCCAGAGCGTCGCGGGCCAAGCCTCGCCACGCAGGTCCTGATAGGGCTCGTATTGGGGGTGATTGCTGGGATCGTCTTCGGCGAGTGGATGAACAATTTAAAAATTATCGGCGATGTCTTCGTCGGCCTGCTCCAGATGACCGTACTCCCCTATATCGTGGTGTCCCTCGTCTACAGTCTGGGACGCCTGTCCTACGAGGAGATTGGACTGCTGGCGAAAAAAAGCGGTGCATTCATCCTGTTGTTCTGGGGCATTGCCATTTTCATTATAGTTGCGATGGTCATTGCCTTTCCCAGTTGGCCCTCGGCTGCGTTTTTTAGCACTAGCCTGATTGAGGAGCGCGAGCCGGTCGACCTGGTTAAACTCTACATTCCTTCGAACCCATTTGCGTCGCTCGCGAATGGTGTCGTTCCGGCGATCGTCCTCGTTTCTCTCGCCGGCGGCCTTGCGCTTAGCGGTGTCTCCAACAAGCAGCACCTGCTCAAGAATCTTGAGATGGCGAGCGACGCAATCATGCGGATCGCGCAGTTCGTTGTGCAACTTGCACCGCTTGGCGTATTTGCATTGGTCGGCGCGATGGCCGGAACGATCAGCGTGGAGGAACTCGGCCGGCTGCAAGTCTACATCCTCACCTACATCGGCGCCGCGCTCCTGTTGAGTTTCTTCATTCTGCCGGGCATCGTCGCCATCATGACCCCGATTCCGTTTAGCCGGGTCATAACGGGGACGCAGGACGCGCTGATCACCGCCTTCGCGACATACAATCTATTGATCGTTCTTCCGCTGCTGTCCGAGCGCATCAAGCAGATGCTTGACGAAGTTGAACTCCTGGACTCTGACAGCGAAAGCGCCGCCGACCTTATCGTTCCAATCAACTTCAACCTGCCCAACCTCGGTAAGTTGCTCGGACTGAGTTTTATCCCCTTTGCCGGTTGGTTCGCGGGCTCTCCGATCTCGATCGTGGACTATCCGCAGTTCTTGACTGTCGGCCTTTTCAGTTTCTTTGGGGAGGTCGTGGTCGCCTTGCCCTTCCTGCTTGATCTGATGCGCATCCCCGCCGACACCTTCCAGGTCTTTCTAGCGATCGATCAGGTGAGTGGACGCTTCGGGACACTTCTTGCTGGCATGCACACCGTCGTACTTGGCCTTCTGACGGCGGTCGCCGTCAACGGCAAACTCAGGGTCAATTGGGTGAAGATCGGCCGCCACGCGGTCATTAGCGTATTGCTGATCTTTGGACTATTTGGTGGCTTGCGGCTGTTTTTCGAGTATGTCGTGCCGCAGGAATACCGCCTCTATCAGGCCCTCACCGAAATGGAACTGGTTTCCAAACGCGTCGACACCAAGATCGTGCCGCTCGAGGTGGTCAAGCCATTGGAGGAAACCGACGAGCGCGGCCGGATCGAAGTGATCCGCAACCGGGGAAGATTAAACGTCGGCTACGTCACCGCATCTCTTCCTTTTGCCTACCGGCGTGAATCTGAAGATCTCATTGGCCTCGAAATCGACATTCTACACTTGCTCGCGAACGACTTGGGCGTGGCACTAAACATGATCGAAATCGAGCGCGACGACGTTGCCGACCATTTGAATAACGGCCGGATCGATATCGCGATTGGCGGCCTGTTCGCCACCCCCGAACGGGCGATGGAATTCCAGCTTTCCGAACCGTACATGAACGCATCCTTGTCGCTCGTTGTCCGAGATCACCGTCGGGGCGAATTCGCGGAGTGGGACCAGGTTCGTGGCATGACCGACCTGAAGCTGGCGCTGGTCGATATTCCATTCTACGTTCGCCGCGCCGAACGGGCGTTCCCTTTCGCTGATATCGTTGTCGTCGAATCCCCGCGTGATTTCCTCGATGCGCCTGAGGGGAAATTCGATGCGATGATTTACTCGGCCGAGGCCGGATCAGCATGGACGCTGTTGTATCCGTCTTTTTCCGTCGTGCTTCCAAAGCCCGGCGTGATTTCCATCCCAGTGGTATTCGGACTGCCTTCAGACGCGCCCGCCCTTACGAGGTACATCAACGCCTGGATGCTGCTGAATAAGTCGAGCCGGCAGATTGATAGGCTCTACAAGTATTGGATCCTTGGCCAGGGTGCTTCGAAG
>JAUWFF010000175.1 GCA_030607105.1 Filomicrobium sp. | reverse complement strand
ATCTGCAAGAAGTAGCCGCTTGCCGTGTCCTGCAAGCTGAAACTCACTTGACGTCGAAAACCGGGCATTTCGCGGAGGTGCCCTATATTTTTAAAACTCCCGGCCATGTCCGGGAAGTTGGGAGTTTGTTGATATGAAGTTTCTCATTTTTGCGACCGCTTTGGTTGCGGCAGCTTTTGCAACTTCCGCAGCTCAGGCAAGCTGCGTCAAAGCCGGTGGTGAATCAACCATGCTCACCGAAGATATGGCGAAGTTCATGGCTAAGGCCGCGCTCAACAATTCAATCAAGAACAATGGTTTCAAGCCATCGGGCAAGCTGTTGCTGACATGCAAGCCTGCACCGCTTGGCACGCACTGCGTGGCGCATCAGCGCGCCTGCAAGTAAACGACGTCCCACCAACCGGTGGTCTGTTGAAGGTGGGAACCTCGAGATGCTTGGGGTTGCTTCTTAATCCATAACCAAGGTCTGTCGATAGTCGATTGCTCAGGCAGCTGAAGTTGCTTCAGGCCCTGAAACGAAAGATACGCTCTATGCGGTTTCGTTACTGAAACCTCGTCTTGATAGGGTAGTCTGGTGGCATCAATCCCCAGCGGTTCTTTGCTGGGGTCAGGAGTGAAGTCATGAAGTGTTTGTTGCTGAGCGTTGCGTTCTTCATTGGACTGTCGGCAGCTGTCTTCGAGGCCAATGCTGGTGATCGAGGGTATCGCAGCGATAGCGGGCAAAAGAGTTCGCGCAGCGGTCCCAAGGTCAAAGGCTACTCGCAGCGCCGCGGTGGTTATTCGTACAGTTACGACGACACCATCAACACCTACAGCAATGTTGATGAGTTCCGTGATCCGGATGTCGACCGCCAGTCAATCATGGGGCCCTTTGATTCCGGTTTTTTCTTTGACAATGCGACCGGCCTTGCTGGAGGTAGCGCGCCCTACATGAACTAACGCGAATAGAATTCGCGTTTGATTACAAAGGGCCTCCCCTAAGGGGCGGTCCTTTTTCTTTCCACAATAGAATAATAGGTGTGATCTTCTCGCAAGGGTTGCGGGGATTCTGTCTAGGGCCTCTAGGCACGCGTATTTGGTCCGTTTAGTGTCCGGCTTGGTTAATTATCCATCAACATCGCTTGAGTGTTCCAATGCGCCTTGCCACCACACTTCTTGCCGCCGTTCTTGTGTCAGCCACGTTCTTCATGGCCACTTCACCGGCCGAAGCCAAATGCACGCGCTTGGCTTTCTCTGTGAATGACTATGGTAAAGTGGGTCCTACAAAGGACGCCAAAGACCTGCTCGATAAGTACATCTCCAAATGGACTGCTGAGAAGGGCATCTCGAATTATCGCACCGGCAAAAAGGACGTCACGTGCGAATTGTTCCTCGACTTCATCGTCTTCGATGAATATACGTGCCGCGCGGAAGCCAGCGTCTGCTGGTGAGCCGCCTCGCACGCAGTTTCGGATTGCCATTGATCCAGGCTGCCGTGGGTGCCTTCAGGCACCCGCGTTCAGTCAGGCGGAGGTAGGTAGCAGGCGATCAAGCCTCAGTCGGTGGCGGCTGTCAGTGATCAGCATGACGCTGCCATAACCGGCGATCACAACGCCGAGCGCGGTCGCACCTGCAATCAAGAACATGATCATGATTTGGTATTTGGTCGCTTCGATTGGATCGAGGCCGGCCAAGATCTGACCCGTCATCATGCCGGGAAGTGCCACGATGCCAGACGCGGCCATGGCGTTCAAAATTGGCATCAGGCCGGTGCGCAGCGCCAGTCTCAGAGTTTCGCTGATTGCAGAGAAGCGATTGGCACCGAGCGATAAGCGCGCCTCGATCGCGGCTCTGTCGCGGTTGGCGGATTCGAGAAGCGTGCTGGTGGTGAGGGCGATGCCGGTCATGGCGTTGCCAAGCACCATGCCGAGGATCGGTAGCACGTAACGTGGTTGGTACCACGGATCGGGTCCGATGATACCCAGAACCGCGAAGCCCGTTCCGAGGGTTCCAACAAGCAATAACGTGCCGGAGCCGAGAAGGTAGGCGGCAAAGCCTTTGGGTCGCCGCGACAAGCGTGAAACGATTTCATAGCCGGCTACGAGGATCATGATGGTGGCCAGACCGGCGGTCCAGACCGGGGAAGTCTGGGCGAAGATCCACTTCAGAACGAAACCGATCATCGCAAGCTGCAGGGTCATGCGAACAGAGTTGATCAAGAGGGTGCGCTCGAGCCCCAGGGCGAAGGCCCACGAAACCGCGCCATTAATCAGAATCAGTGAGGCGGCGAGCATGAGATCGGTGATGTCGAGGGGGACGTAGGTCATGGTGCGTGGTTTAGCAGGTCTTGATGTCTGTCAGAACGGGTTCGGCACCGTGCTGAGCGGCGCCGGGCTTCTCGCCGACGGGGGCTAACTGCAGGCGCAAGTCCGCAAGTCGCGCAACCTGATCGTGATCATGACTGATCAGCAGAATACTGCGGCCGTTTATGAGCTGATACCGGAGCACCTCCTCTACGAGTGCGGTATTGCGCGGGTCGAGGGCGGAGGTGGGTTCATCGAGGACCAGAACAGGCGGGGCGTCGATGAGGGCACGGACAAGTGCCAGGCGCTGGCGTTCGCCTGTCGACAGGACCGATATGGGTTTGTCGAGCATCTGAGGTTCGAGATTGAGACTTTCCAGGAGCCGCAGGATGGCGCCTTCGGACCTCCCTTCACTTGGTAACGCCTCGCGCGCTGTGTCTGTCCACCAGCCTGGTTCCGAGGACAGATAGCGTACCAGGCGACGCCATTCCGGTGCGGCGGTTTCCATTCGCTCGGCACCGTTAACGAAGATATGGCCGTTTGTCGGTTCAAGGTCGGCCAGTGCGCGCGCCAAGCGGGTCTTGCCGATGCCGGACGGGCCTTCTATGGCCATGCATTCGCCGTCGCCGACTTCAAAGCTCAGCGAAGGCAGGTTGGCGATTTTTAGTTTCTCGACGCGAAGCAAAGATGACTGCTCTTTAATGGTAGGGCCGGATCGTTCCAGCAGTAGCAGTCATAACGCAAAACAGCCAGTGCGACGCCACGTTGACCATCTCAGGCGTTGGCGTAAGCTTCAACGACTTCAAGCAACCTACTGATCTTCGGTTCCAAGGTGTTGCGGTCAAACGGCTTCAGGACAAAATCTCCGATGCCTGCGCGGAAGGCGCTTCGCAGATCGATGGGGTCTGCTTCGGTCACGCAGTAGAGGACCTCTGGGACGACTTCGGCCTTGATCTTCTTCAGCGAGGCGAGAAAGTTCATCGCACTCATCGTTGGAAGATGCCAGTCGAGCAGAATAAGATCGGGCATCGAAGACATGCAGCGCTCAAGGGCGTCCTCAGCCGTTGCCGCTTCGATGGGGATATGTCCCATCTCCTCTACGATCTTGGCGGCGACTTTGCGAATGACGTCAGAGTCGTCGACGATGAGGCAAAACTTCATTGGTCCAAGATTCCGCGAGTTGGATAGGAGGTAGGCGTCATTTCTTGTACTTTGTCTTTATAATCGTTAAAAGTTCGTTGAAGCTTGTATGAAAATGCGGTGTTTGTCGCATGAGGGGCACGAAATTAATACTGGGCCTGAATTCTCATGCCCTAGCACCAACCAAAATATCCTCGCCGTCTTGAAGAATCTCTATGCGCATTCCGGTCAAACCCGCCAGACGCCAGGTGTAGTAGGCCTGAATATTCATGGCATTCAGTTCGCCATCGGAGGTTCCGGCAACGATATCGGTCAGGTACTGGGGCGGTCGCGCGCTGGTGCCCTTGCAGCGAAGTTCAAAAGCGGGCTGTTCAAGCGTGCCAAGAATCAAGACGGCGATTTCTCCGCCGCGCGGCAGCGCTGTTACGGAAGCAGAAAGAAGGTTCAAGAGTAGCTTCACGTAGTCTTTGGCCATGTGTCCGGCCGGCCCGTTCCAAACCAGTTCGTGTTTGCCCTTGCCAACGTATCCACGGGAGATCTGTTCGGCCATTGTCAGGTCGATTTGGCTACCTGCAGAGCCTGCCGCTCCAAAAGCGAAGCGAGCGAACTGCAGGCGCGCGGAGGCCTGCTCCGTGACATTGCGGATGACGTCGAGCGCATAGCTTTGGGCTTCGGCATCGTCGTCCTCGTCGAGGATTTCCAGGCCATTGTAAATCGCTCCAACCGGCCCAATCACGTCATGGCATATTTTGCTTGATATGAGTGCGGCGAGTTCGAGGTCGGTCGGATTGTCAATTTTCATGGATGTCGCGCCCTTGGTCGCCCGTGCTGGACGGTTTTTGTTTAATGTGGTGCGGTGGCCTGGATAATGGTCCTTCCTAGGATAAGCCTAGACCACCACTGCTTGGCATTGTTAGAGCGTGATTCTCGGTTCTGTTGAACGCCGCGCAACCTTGCTGTCTGTAAGATCGACTACGCGCGCCCGGGAAATCACCTCCAGCAAGGGCCGAACCTCCACAAATACAACGGCCAAAGCGTAGCAGAGTTGGTCGTTTTTGCGACAGACGG
>JAUWFF010000223.1 GCA_030607105.1 Filomicrobium sp. | reverse complement strand
ACACGGGCGACATCGCTGATCGTGACGCATCACCCCGAGGAGGCCATGCGGCTCGGTGACCGCATCGCGGTTATGCGAAGTGGGAACGTTATGCAATTGGGGCAGGCGGAGGAACTCTATGACCATCCCGCTGATTTGTTCGTCGCCCGATTGTTTTCGGAGATTAACGAAGTTTCCTATCCTGTCGCAGACGGAAAGATCGAGACGCCTCTGGGCCGGCTCAAGGCCCCTGATAGATTGTCGGACGGAGAAAATGCCGTGCTTTGTATTCGGGAGCGGGGTGTCGACGTTAGACCGGTCGGGCAGGGTTTGCCTGGGCGGGTCCTTCACGTGCGTTTCCTGGGCGATATCGATCTGTTGGAAATCGGCGTGCAAGGCTTCGAGTCGCCGCTACGTGTGCGTACCCCGCACTACGCGCAATGGGCCAAGGGGGCGGAAGTAGGCGTGGAGATTGATGCGGAACGGGTCTTGGTCTTCGCCGAGAACGGCGAGGGTGCCTGAATACAAGGGTTTATCGGGGTGTCAGGCGTGCCGGCGAGCTTGCCGGGTCTCGGGCTTTCATGCGATAATCCCAGCAAGATCTTGCGATTTACTTCGATGATCTCATCTACAAAGATACATAAATCGCAACGAAGGTGTGAAACGCGCAGCGTTTGCTGCGAAGGAGTCTAGAACTTATGGGTACATTCAGCATCACGCATTGGATTATTCTGCTCGTGATTGTCGTCCTGCTGTTCGGCAGCGGGCGTATTTCCTCTGTGATGGCTGACGTCGCAAAGGGCATCAAGTGCTTCAATAAAGGCATGGCTGAGGATTAGGATGAGCCGGCCAAAAAGAACGACGGTGCGGCGACGATCGAGCACCAGGCTTCAGTGTCTGAAAAGACGGAGACGCAGAGTACGAAAGCTGGTTGAAAGGGTCGGCAGCGTGGTTCAATCGACCCGCCCCGCATGCCTGAGTAATGTTTCAGGTATGGTGCCGTACTTCGAGCTGGCCTGACAGCCAGCGCTGTGTCGTCATTTCCGCCCGGTCGTTGACCCGAGCGGTCCATTGTAGTCACCCGGAACCTAATGTTCGATATCGGCTGGACCGAGCTTCTGATCATCGGCGTCATGGCGCTTATCGTCGTGGGGCCCAAAGATCTGCCGGTACTGCTCAGGACGATCGGCCGCTATGTTGGCATCATTCGGAAGCAGGCCTCGGAGTTCCGCGCCCAATTCGACGAGGCATTGCGCGAAACCGAGTTCGATCAAATCCGCAAGGATGTCGCCGGCATCAAGCAGGATGTGACGAACACGGTGCACGAGGCGACGCGCCAAGTTGAAAAAGACCTGGATGCAGGTTCTTTGGAACCGCCATCGGCTGCTAAGCAAGAAGAGACGGCTAGCGACCGCCCCGATCGAGAAAAAGACGGCGACGCTGATGATGTTGCCGAGTGGGCTGGCGCTATCGAGGGCGAGCCGACGGCGGCCAGGCCAGAAAAGGCGGTCGATGTCACCCGACCTGCGGATGCCGATGCCAATGCGGCGAAGAGCGGAGTTTGAGTGCGATGGCCGAGACTGTCGATGGCGCGGGCCGGGACAATGAAATCGAGGCGTCGAAAGCGCCACTCCTGGAGCACCTGATCGAGCTTCGCCAGCGGTTGATCTATTCCGCGGCAGCGTTCTTCGTCATGTTCATTTTGTGCTTCTCCGTGTCGAAGCACATATACAATATCCTGCTGTGGCCGTTTGTGAATGTTGTGGGCGCGGCGCAGGCGAAAACAATTTACACTCACTTGCTGGAGAAGTTCTTCGTCGACATCAAAGTGGCGATGTTCGGGGCGGCATTTCTGGCGTTCCCGGTGGTGGCGATACAGATCTACAAGTTCGTGGCGCCGGGGCTATACAAAAATGAGCGGGCGGCGTTCCGGCCTTATCTTGTTGCGACACCGTTGTTGTTCGTTCTTGGAGCGGCGATCGTCTATTTCATCGCGATGCCGTTACTGGTGCGTTTTTCGGTGGGTTTTGAGCAGGTCGGTGACGGCACACACGCCACGATCGAGCTTTTGCCGAAGGTGAGCGAGTACCTGTCGCTCATCATGACGCTGATTATGGGATTTGGTATCAGCTTCCAGCTGCCGGTGGTTTTGACGCTGCTTGCACGCGCCGGCTTGATCGATTCGACTGCACTGATAACCGGACGCCGTTACGCTTTTGTGGGTATCTTCGCGGTGGCCGCTGTTCTGACGCCGCCGGACGCGATTTCCATGATAATTATGGCGTTGCCGACATGTCTCCTTTATGAGGCCTCGATCTGGACCGTGAAATGGGTCGAGAAGAAGAAGGCCGATACGGCCGCGGCTGGCGAGAGCTAGCCCAATTGGCGGGGCTTTTTCGTTGCACGTGAGGCGCGCCAAGCTGATCCTTGTCTCCTTGGGCCAGCGAGCCCAGGACCGTTGTCTGAGGGTCCCTTGGCAATCGAAGGCGGGTCAATCGATGTACCAGCCTCCACACTTCCGGGAAGATCGCATTGAGATCATGCACGACTTGATGCGGGGCATCCGTTCGCGACCTTGATTTCGGTTCAGGCTGGCTGCCTATCGGCTGATCATCTGCCACTGGTGATTTTTCCGGAGATTTCAGAAAGGGGTACAGTTCGCGGTCACTTCGCCAAAGCCAATCCGCTCTGGAAGGAGCGGAAAGACCTCTCGCCGACGATCCTTGCCGTCTTTCAAAGTCCTCATGCCTATGTAACGCCGTCTTGGTATCCGTCGAAAAAGGAACATGGAAAGGTCGTTCCGACGTGGAACTAAGCGTTGGTCCAGGCGCACGGCGAGCTCGAGTTTCGTGATGATCCGGACTGGCTTCTCGATCACCTTCACGAGGTCACGCGACGACAGGAGGGCCACCGGCAGGTTCCCTGGGAGGTGAGTGACGCGCCAGACGAGTTTATAGCGCGACAGCTCAACGGTCTTGTGGGCATCGAATTCGCCGTGACACGACTTGAGGGCAAGTGGAAGCTGAGTCAGAATCGTAGCGGGCAAGATCGCAGCGGTGTCCAGCGTGGGTTGCTGCTTGAGCCGGGTGCGGCATCGCGGCTTGTTGGGGCTGTTGGAAAATAGCCCGGCAAGCTGAGTCTTGGCGATTAGGAGTGGAACGTCCTGGCCATCAGGAAGAACTGGAAGTGTTGGGCTGTTTTCTCTCCGTTTCCGCAGGGCGGGCGGGAGAGTGCCCGGGGTTGATGACACACCAGGTTACACGGCTCATATTCGAAGCACCCGCTGGACAGAGAATTGATCTGTCGCACCACGATCTTCGCGGATTGGACCTTTCCGGGCCGGATTTCCGGCACGCTGATTTTTCCTACTGCAACCTGTTCCGAGTTGACCTGACTGCAGCAGATCTCTCCGGTGCCACAATCAAGGATGCCATACTGGACGGTGTGATCGGGTTGCGAGGAGAGTGAAGCGAGCGTCAGAATCTAATACCGGAATGAGAATCGGTTAGAGACGATGGGGCGCTGTATTTACGCATATGGATATGGCGGCTGCTTGGGAACCGATGGAGGGTGCTGCTGGTGATGGGGCGATTTCTGGTTTTCGGTGTCTGTCTTGCATTTATGATGATGAGTGCCAGTGCGGAAATCCTGACACTCGATAACGGCGGCGTCAGCTTTGACGTGCCTGATGGGTTCAAGCCGCTGTCCACGGAACTCATCGCGACCAAGTTTCCAAGGGCGCGCCCGCCGCGTTATGTCGTCGGCAATGAAAGCGCGGCAACAACCATTGCCTATGATCTCAAGCCTCACAGAATTCCGATGAACAAGATCGATGAGTTCAGGGAGGCCTTCACAAAGGTGTTCCCCAGAATGATCCCCGGTCTCGAGTGGAAGAAAAACGAGATAGTGATGCTGGGAGGCCGCGAGTGGGCTTTGTTCGAAATGACGTCGTTTGCGCTCAACGTCGATATCTACAACATCATGCTGTTCACGGGCTACAAGGGGCAAATGCTGCTGTTTAATTTTAATTCGACAAAGGAAGAGTTC
>JAUWFF010000046.1 GCA_030607105.1 Filomicrobium sp. | reverse complement strand
AGGCCACCGCCCCGAACCCCGCCACAGCCCTCAAATTGCTACCAAATGACGAAATGCACTGGAAATTTGGGCCCGCAGCACTTATCTTACTAGCCTATACAATGCTCTACCTGAGCATAATAGGCTTACCCTGAGTGCTCGTTGGGGTGCGTTTAACGGTCTCAAGTAGCGACCGTTAAGAACTGTAGATTAGTTATGCTCACTTTGAGCATAACGTCGTCAGACGGACTTGCGGCCAAGACCGCCGAACACACCCCAACACCGGCTTGCCGAATGTTGGGAACCACACCAACACCCGCCTGCGAAGTTTTGGGCAAGAAAACGGAACTAAAGGAGGTTCGCATGGAAACCCTCGAGCTTTACACCAGCCCGGACCAGCGCGAACGCCATCGCTTGGCGCCCCTCGCGAAGCCAAATCTCGACTTCACGCCTGAACTCGAAGCGGAGATGCGTCCGCTCTATGAGAAGGTGAAAAACGTCGTCACGCCGATGGAATGGCCGCATTATGCGCCCCTCATTAAGGCAATCAACGACCTGAAGAAACAGCGCAACGCCGTCATCCTGGCGCACAACTACATGACGCCGGAAATCTTCCACTGCGTCGGTGATTTCCAGGGCGACAGTCTGCAGCTTGCCCGCGAGGCCGCGAACGTAGAGGCCGAAGTGATCATCCAGGCCGGTGTCCACTTCATGGCCGAGACTTCGAAACTGATGAACCCGGACAAGACGATCCTTATCCCGGATCTCGAAGCCGGCTGCTCGCTCGCCGCCTCGATCACCGCCGATGACGTAAAGCGGCTGCGCGCCGCCTATCCTGGCGTGCCGGTTGTCACCTACGTCAACACGTCCGCTGCGGTGAAGGCCGAGTGCGATATCTGCTGCACGTCCTCAAACGCCGTCAAAGTCGTCGAGAGCCTTGGCGCCCCGCGCGTCCTGCTCATCCCCGACGAGTATCTCGCCAAGTACGTCGCCACCCAAACCGACGTCGAGATCATCGCTTGGAAGGGCCGCTGTGAGGTGCACGAACGCTTCACCGCCGAAGAGATCGAGACGATGCGCGAAGCCGAGCCTGGCCTCAAGGTCATCGCCCACCCCGAGTGTCCGCCGGAAGTTATCGACATCGCCGACTTCACCGGCTCGACGTCAGGCATGATCAACTGGGTCAAGGACAATCACCCTGAGAAGGTGATGCTGGTCACGGAGTGCTCGATGTCCTCCAACGTTGCTGTCGAGGTGCCAGACACTCAGTTCATCCGGCCCTGTAACCTGTGCCCGCACATGAAGCGCATTAGCCTCGAGAAGATCCTCGATGCCCTGCTTTACATGCAGCACGAGGTCACCATTGATCCTGAAGTCGCCGAGCGCGCCCGCCGCTCCGTCGAGCGCATGGTGAACCTGACGAATTGACCAAGCTAGCCCGCCCGTGTCGCGATCGCCGCTATGCCGCGGCACGGGGAGGGCCTGCGGTCATCAAAACGAGGCGCCGATGGCCACGCCCGCCCAGACCAATGCGTTGATCTCTGGCTTCGCCAATCCGCGAAGCCCGATCGGTCCCGGTGACATTGTCATCGTGGGGGCTGGCCTTGCGGGCCTTTTCACCGCACTCGAACTGGCTCCGCTGCCGGTCACAGTAGTCTCGGCGGCACCGCTGGGCGAGGGCGCTTCGAGCGTCTGGGCCCAAGGCGGTATCGCTGCTGCCGTCGGTGAAGGCGACACGCCGGAGGCGCATGCCGCCGATACCATCGCTGCCGGCGCTGGCCTCGTTGACGCCACCGCCGCCCACCTCATCGCCAATGAAGCCCCGGCACGCATCCGCGACCTGCTGCGTTACGGCGTCCCCTTCGACCGCGGCCTCGAAGGCAGCTTTGTCCTTTCACGGGAGGCCGCTCATTCCGCGAAACGAGTGGTCCGCGTCACCGGCGACCGCGCCGGCGCTGCCATCATGCAGGCGCTCATCGCGGCAGTCCGCCAGACCCCGTCAATCCGCGTGCTCGAAGGCTACGAAGCCGAGGACCTGATCCTCAAGGGCAACTATGTCGCCGGCGTCAGGCTCATTCGCGGCGTCGAACGCGGCAACGGAAATTACGAGCTGATGCCGGCCGCTGCCGTCGTCCTTGCGACTGGGGGCATCGGTGGGCTCTATGCCGTCACCACCAATCCACAGTATGCCCGCGGCGAAGCGCTTTCGATGGCGGCCCGCGCCGGCGCCGCGATTGCCGACGCCGAATTCGTGCAGTTTCATCCCACCGCTCTGGATTTCGGCCGCGACCCAGCCCCTCTCGCCAGTGAAGCATTGCGCGGCGAAGGCGCATTGCTCGTCAATGGCGAAGGCCATCGCTTCATGCCTGCACTGCACGATGATGCGGAACTGGCCCCTAGGGATATAGTCGCTCGCGGCGTCTTTGCCGAAATCCGGGCCGGCCACGGCGCCTACCTTGATTGCCGAAAAGCGATTGGTGACGGCTTTGCCGATAAGTTTCCAACCGTCTATCGCTACTGCTCGGAGGCCGGCCTCGATCCCCGACACGACCTGCTGCCGATCGTACCGGCCGCGCACTACCATATGGGCGGCATCGCCACCAACCTAGAGGGCCGCTCCAGTCTCCCCGGATTGTGGGCCGTCGGTGAGGTGGCCTGCACTGGCGTCCACGGTGCTAACCGGCTGGCCTCGAACTCGCTACTCGAAGCCATCGTCATCGCTGGCCGAACAGCCAGTGACATCGACCGGCTCGCCCTGAACGCCGCCGACCTGGGTCCCGTTGCGCCTCGGCGTATTAATGGCGGTGCCGTGGCCGACCGGACCTTGCGCTCGGAACTGCTGGGCAAAATTCGCGATACAATGAGCGCATACGTCGGCGTCATCCGTGATGGTGCGGGCCTGCGCCGCGCCCTCGACACCATGACCGACATTGAGGCCTCCGCCCAAGGTGACATCGTTCTGGCGAACATGGCGCTCGCGGCACGGCTCATCACTGGGGCGGCGCTGCTCCGAAAGGAAAGCCGTGGCGCCCATTTCCGCAGCGACTTCCCCGCCGAGGCATCAACAGCCCGACATTCTTTGGTCACTCTGCGCGACGTGGAGATGCTTAAACAACGCCCGTCAGGTCGAAACGGCGCCAGCCCGCATCAGGCGGCACCGTCACATGCGGTGACAACATGATAACATCGTCACCGGAACGCGATCTGCCGCGACTGCCGCACAATCTCATCGACCAAGCCGTGAAGGCCGCACTTGCCGAGGACCTAGGATTGGCCGGCGACATCACGACCGATGCAACTGTCCCTCGTGATGCCTCCGCCAGTGTTGTGATTGCCGCTCGGGAGCGTGGAGTTGTTTCCGGCATGCCACTCGCCGAGGCCACCCTTTGCACCTTTGGCGATAAAGTGACCTTCGAAGCGGTGGCAACCGATGGCGCACTAGTTACCAAAGGCGACGTGCTTGCTCGCATATCAGGCTGCGCACGCTCCATTTTGACGGGCGAACGCGTTGCATTGAACTTTCTTGGCCGCATGAGTGGCATCGCGACGCTGACTCGCGCCTACGTCAATAAGGTTGTCGGAACTTCGGCCCGCATCGTTGATACGCGCAAGACCACCCCGGGCCTTCGCGCCTTTGAAAAGTACGCCGTGCGCTGTGGTGGCGGCCAAAACCACCGAACCGGCCTGTTCGACGCCATCCTTATCAAGGACAACCACATCGCCGCAGCCGGCAGTCCGATGGCGGCGATGCAGGCAGCACGCGACCACGCCGGCCATATGGTCAAGATCGAGATCGAAGTCGACACCCTGGAACAGCTCCGCGAGATCTTGCCACTGGCTCCCGAAGCCGTCCTCCTCGACAACATGTCGACCGACGAGTTGCGCGAAGCAGTTGCAATCGCTGAGGGGCGGACCTTGCTCGAAGCTTCAGGTGGCGTCGATCTGGATTCGGTGCGCGCCATTGCCGAAACGGGCGTCGACATCATTTCCGTAGGCGCACTTACGCATTCGGCACCCGTGCTTGACCTCGGCCTCGACTTCCAGGAATCAAGCACTTGAAATATTTCAGCAAAGCTTGATCATGCCCGCGCTTGCCATTGCCACAATGGCACTCCATTTCAATATTCATAATGAAAGCGGTAGACATCACGCAATGTGTCGGCAAAGAGTGCCGGACACATCCGTGCAGGACACAACGGCGGGACGGTTGACCATGAACGCAGTGACGTGGATTGTGATCTGGGGGGCAACGGCGATGGTGGCAGCCGCCGCCGCGGGCGTGCTCGCCGGCTACAAGAACCGCGACTACTCATTTTGGATCGGTTGGTGCTTTCTGTTCCCACCGCTTCTCATCGTCTTGTTGCTGTTGCCGCGATACGAAGGGCAGCGGCCGCGCCGGCCATCTCTCGATGAAGAAGACAAGAACTGGTATTAGCCCTAACCGGCGGTTCACGCCTGCCCACAAGGGCGAAAAGCCCGTGAAGCCTGAGGCTCTCATCATCATCTAGTCAATAGTTGTAGACACATGAAGACTATGGCATGCGCCGTTGATAGCCCCTGGGGATGTCTCACCAACCATCAACGCAAGCCTTCAGCCGCACGCCTGGTTTGGATTGCGAAGGGCTGAAGGCCCCGACCTTAATCATTCAGAAGAGTGATATTCTACCAAGCAGCATTGTGAGGTTTCGGCCCGGCTGCGATCATCTGACCACAACCGCAGATGACGGCCACATTGCCAGGATCATGAGCGCCATCCGACTTTCGAAGACGGTCCGCATTGGCCGCGACCCGTTCACGGTCTCAGGTGAATGTCGGCCGGATGGCCGCCTACTCTTCACCGTGGACGATATCAATAGCGTTCTCCAGGACGGCCAAGACGAAATCCTCAAATGCTTCCGCTACCACCTGAAGAATCGCCTGCAGCTCGCCCGCGAGCAACGCGACCAGGATTAGTCGTCCTGGAGCCCGCGGATGGCCGCCTGTGCCGCAGACAGCCGCGCCACTGGCACCCGGTACGGCGAACAAGAAACATAGTCGAGCTGCGCTTTCTGACAAAACGCAACTGATTCGGGATCACCCCCATGCTCGCCGCAAATGCCAATCTTGAGCCCAGGCTTGACCTGGCGTCCGCGTTCCGTCCCGATCTCGACGAGTTCACCGACACCCGAAACGTCGATTGAAACAAATGGGTCAATCTCGAAGATTTTCTGCTCAATGTATGTTTGCAGAATGGGCCCCGCATCATCACGCGACAGGCCTAGGCAGGTCTGTGTCAAATCGTTGGTGCCGAAAGAAAAGAACTCGGCACCAAACTCACCAGCCGCGATCTCATCAGCCTTCAGCGCGCACCTTGGCAACTCGACCATCGTACCGATGTCGTAAGTAAGAGTTGCACCGGTTTCCGCCTCCACCGCCTGCGCGGCTTTCCGGATGACCTCGGCCAGAATGTCAAACTCCTCGCGATAAATGATGAGCGGTATCATAACTTCCGGGCGCACTGGCTGGCCGGTCTTCTTCGCGGCGTTGACGGCTGCTTCAAAAATCGCACGCGCCTGCATCTCGGTAATCTCGGGATACCGGATCGCCAGCCGGCAGCCCCGGAACCCGAGCATAGGGTTGAATTCACTAAGCTCGTTGACACGCGCCTTGAGCTTGTCGGGCTCCATCGATAAAGCTTCGGCGACCTGCACGATCTCTTTCTCTTGATGCGGCAGGAACTCGTGCAACGGTGGATCGAGCAGTCGGATCGTAACCGGCAGTCCGGCCATGATCTCAAACAAATCTTCAAAGTCGCTACGTTGCATCGGCAGAATCTTGGCAAGAGCCGTCCGCCGCCCCCGCTCATCATGCGCGCAAATCATCTCACGCATAGCGAGAATCCTGTCCTCGTCGAAGAACATGTGCTCGGTCCGGCACAGACCAATACCTTCAGCGCCAAAGTCACGCGCCTGCTTGGCATCGCGGACATTGTCCGCGTTGGTGCGCACACCAAGCTTGCGGAATTCGTCCGCCCAGCCCATGAGCTTTCCAAACGCACCGGAAAGCTCCGGCTGACGCATCTTCGCACGACCTTCAAGCACCTGCCCCGTGGAGCCGTCGATGGTTATGATGTCACCTTTTTGAAAAACCTTTGCACCAGCCCGCATGGTGCCGGCCCGGACATCAATCCGCAACGCACCGGCCCCTGAAACGCAGGGCCGCCCCATGCCCCGCGCCACCACGGCGGCATGACTCGTCATGCCACCACGCGCCGTCAGAATTCCTGCTGCCGCATGCATCCCATGGATGTCTTCGGGGCTCGTCTCGACGCGGACAAGGATGACCTCCTGCCCCTGCGCCTTGAGCACCTCGGCTTCATCGGCAGTGAAGACAATCTCGCCCGCCGCCGCCCCTGGCGATGCCGGCAGTCCGATGGTCACGATCGTTTTTTCGGCATCGGCATCGATACGAGGATGAAGCAGCTGATCAAGCCCGGCCGGATCGACTCTCATCACCGCTTCCTCACGCGTGATTAGACCCTCTTCGGCCATATCGGCGGCGATCGACAGGCTGGCTTCCGCAGTCCGTTTTCCCGACCGCGTCTGCAGCATATAGAGCTTGCCTTCCTGGATCGTGAACTCGATGTCTTGCATGTCCCGGTAATGCGATTCGAGCTTGCCGAAGACTGCCTTCAGGTCCTCGAACGTCTCCGGCATCAGCGCTTCCAGCGACGGCAGCGTCTCATCGGCTTCTTCCCGCGCATGCTCGGTCAGCGGCTGAGGCGTCCGGATCCCCGCCACGACGTCCTCACCTTGCGCATTGACCAGATACTCGCCGTAAATCTCCTTGGTACCCGTCGACGGATTACGCGTGAACGCGACTCCGGTGGCGCTCGTCTCACCCATATTTCCGAACACCATGGCTTGCACGTTGACGGCCGTTCCCCAACTGTCAGGGATCTGGTGCAGGCGGCGATAGGTTTGCGCCCGTTGCGTCTGCCATGACCCGAACACACCGCCGATCGCGCCCCACAGCTGCTCATCGGTATCTTGTGGGAACGGTGCCCGCAAAGCCCCCTGCACCGCCTCCTTATATTGCTGGATGATGTCTTTCCAGTCGTCGGCCTCCAACTCAGTATCAAGCGACACAGCATTGAGGTTCTTATAGCTTTCCAGGATATCCTCGAACACGCCGTGATCGACACCAAGCACCACATCCGAGTACATTTGGATGAACCTTCGGTAGCTGTCGAAGGCAAATCGCTCATCTTTGGACCGCTTGGCCAAGCCGACTACCGTCGCATCGTTGAGGCCGAGGTTGAGAATCGTATCCATCATCCCGGGCATCGACGCCCGACTGCCCGAACGCACTGAAATGAGAAGCGGATTGTCCTGATCGCCGAAGCGGGCCCCGACGGCGTCTCCAACCCGTGCCATCGCCGCGGCCACTTCTTCTCTCAGGCTGTCCGGCAGCTTCTGTCCATTCGCATAGTAGGTGCTGCAAACCTTCGTAGTGATGGTAAAGCCCGCCGGCACCGGCAGGCCAAGGTTTGACATCTCAGCCAGGTTTGCGCCCTTGCCGCCTAGCAGTTCGCGCATTTTGGCCCCGCCGTCGGTCTGCCCC
>JAUWFF010000379.1 GCA_030607105.1 Filomicrobium sp. | reverse complement strand
ACAATTAAGCCGCAAAGTGCTTTAAGATGCGCTTGTAACGACTTGGAGGAAAACAAAGTATGAAGCGTACAATCCTGCTTGTGGGCGTATGCTGCGCTCTGATGGCAACGGCAGCAGCCATTGATGCTGCCAAGTCGGTCGCCGAGGCGGACGAAGCCCCGAGCAAGGAGGCTATAGACCGCGCCCTCTCGGATCTCTTCGCCGAGCGGGAATCCTGGGGTGTCGCCCCAGCGGGGGAGCAAGGCTCCACAGCTGGCACAGACGTCGCGGGCGTCACCGCGCAAGCAACCGGCGATCTGGCGGCATTTCTAGACCTGCGTGCGACCTGGGGAACAGGTCCAGCGCCCAAGACGATCAACGCACCGATTGCCAAGGGCGCTTCATCCGATTTCCCGGTAGCTAAATCCGCTGCCTCGCCTGGCCCGACGCCGAACACTGTCGTTCACCCGGAAGTCGAGCGGCCGCTGCCGAAACTGGCGGCTGACTCGCAGGCAGATATCGTTCGCGCACGAAACGCCCTCCTGAGGGAACGCGAAAGTTGGGGCACCGAACCCTCCAAGAGTACGGCTGATCCTTCCAGCTCGACCGCCTCCAAGGCGATCGGCGGAACCGGTGACTTGGCTGCCCTGCTTGCCGAGCGTGAAAGCTGGGGCACGGGGCCCGCGGTCGAGACCGTCAAGCCGCCGTTGGCCAAAGGCGCAAAGGCCAAGCTCGAACTCGCCAAGGCTGCTGTCGCTGGCGAAGCCAGACCGCCCATCGTCCACGAACTCGAACAACGCCCCATCCCGCAAGTCGCCGAAATCGCACCCGACAAAATTAGGGAGGCGATGAACAGCCTCCTCAAGGAACGCGAAAGCTGGGGCACGGAACCTTCAGCCGGCACGGCGACCGGCGGAACTGGTGACTTGGCTGCCCTGCTTGCCGAGCGTGAAAGCTGGGGCACGGGGCCCGCGGTCGAGACCGTCAAGCCGCCGTTGGCCAAAGGCGCAAAGGCCAAGCTCGAACTCGCCAAGGCTGCTGTCGCTGGCAAAGCCAGACCGCCCATCGTCCACGAACTCGAACAACGCCCCATCCCGCAAGTCGCCGAAATCGCGCCCGACACAATTAGGGAGGCGATGAACAGCCTTCTCAAGGAGCGCGAAAGCTGGGGCAAAGAACCTTCAGCCGTTGCGGCACAGGCCTCCAAGGCGACCGGCGGAACCGGTAATTTGGCCGACCTGCTGGCCGAGCGCGAAAGCTGGGGAACTGGACCCTCGCAGAGTGTCGCGGCAACAAAAACGTCCTCGCAGGACAGCCGCGCCGCCTGTGCCGAAGACCTTCGTCGCTTGGCTTCCGAGCGTAGGATCTTCTTCAGAAGCTCCAGCGCCAGGCTCCAATCTCAGTCAAATGAAGCCCTCCAGTTGATCGCCAAAACGATCAAGGACTGCGGCGAAGTTGTGATCCTCATCGAAGGCCATACCGACAGTATTGGCCCAAGCGACGCAAATCAGGCGCTTTCCGAAGCTAGGGCGAGGTCGGTGCTGGAGTATCTTGCGACAGCCGGTATCAATCGCTCACGCCTGGAAGCTATCGGCCACGGCGAGACGAAGCCCGTCACTTCCAACGCCACCAGCAAGGACCGAGCGCTCAACCGCCGTATCGAGTTCTCGATCCGCTAAGGCAGCTGGCCGCCGCGATCATCGAATGGCCGCGGTCAAGCACATCACACAAATTGAAAGGCCCCCGGAAACGTCGCCGGGGGCCTTCGTATTTGCTCACAATCAAGTCCCGGGATGGTCGGCCCGCCAGTACAGCGGACCGCAACTGCACGCCGGCGTCAGATCCGCTGGCTGCCTGAACCGAATTCCGGATAGGCTTCCAGACCGATCTCGGCTTTGTCCAGACCATCGGTCTCTTCTTCGAGCGTCGGACGCAGACCTATGGTGGCCTTCAAGATCGTCCAGACAACGAAGCTGGTGACGAACACGAATGCGCCAATGGCAGCTACGCCGACCGCCTGTATGCCCACGTTGACGTCGGTATTGGTCCAGGCAACGATGAGCGTTCCCCAGATGCCGGCGAACAGGTGCACCGGAATAGCGCCGACGACGTCGTCGATGCGCAGCTTGTCGAGCAACGGAACTGTCAGCACGACAATCACACCGCCGACACCACCAATAACCACCGCTTGCCAGATTGCTGGCGTCAGCGGCTCGGCAGTGATCGACACGAGACCAGCCAGTGCACCGTTGAGAGCCATGGTCAGGTCGACTTTACCGTAGATCACCTGCGTCAGCACGATCGCGACGATCACACCGGCAGCCGCGGCCATATTGGTGTTGACAAAGATCTTGGCCACCGCCGATGCGTTTTCCAGCGAGCCGAGCGCCAGCTGCGAACCGCCGTTGAAGCCGAACCAGCCCAGCCACAGGATAAACGTACCAAGCGTTGCGAGTGGCATGGAGGAACCCGGCATCGGATGGATTTCACCATTCGGACCGAACTTGCCTGCACGTGCGCCAAGCAGAAGAGCACCTGCGAGCGCGGCCCAACCACCTGTCGAGTGAACCAGCGTTGAACCAGCAAAGTCCGAGAAGCCTATGTCGTCGAGCCAACCGGCGCCCCATTCCCAAGAGCCCTGGATCGGATAGATGAAGCCGGTCAAGATGACGACGAAGATCAGAAATGGCCACAGCTTGATGCGCTCAGCCAGAGTGCCCGAAACGATCGACGCAGTGGTCGCACAAAA
>JAUWFF010000005.1 GCA_030607105.1 Filomicrobium sp. | reverse complement strand
AACATGATTATTGCGTCATTTCTTCCAGTGCGTTCGAGCCGCACGCTGCTCTTCAAGTTGCGAGTAAGCAAGCACAACATTGATTAGCGCGGCGGGATTTCCGCCGCCAACCACACACCGCATTAACCGTTCGAAGATCACGGATTTGAACGTACTCGGACTTAATGCCTTCGATCCAATATCTGCTTGGCCGGGGCGGAAAAAGAGAAAGTGGAACGATAGTGGTCAAGCTAACTAGTCTATCCAGCACACGGGCGGGCGCAGGATGCGAATTGCATAGCCACTCCGCATTGGCGTCCTTAAACGCCGAAGACTGTCGAATAACGTTCCCCAATCCCGTTCTGAACCAGGAAGTACGCGCGGCTCACTCCATGAGCACAGGCTGCTTCCCCTCGTCAACCTAGTGAGAGGATCGCAGTATCATGCAAGGCACGGATTTCATTCTCCGATCACTAGCGGCCGATGGCGTGGATCACTTGTTCATGATGACCGGCGGCTTGATCGATCCATTCCTTCCCGCAATTGCACGGGTCCCCGAGCTGACACCGGTTGTCGCCGCGCATGAAGGTGGCGCCGCAGCAATGGCGGACGGCTATGCGCGCGCAAGTGGCCGCATAGGTGCGTGCCTTTGCATTGGCGGTCCGGGCCTGACCAATACAGTCACGAGCATTTCCGCTGCATATACGGACGAGTCGCCCGTCCTCCTGATCACCGGCGAAGTCGAAAACTATATGCAGGGTCTCGGTCTGTTTCAGGACGCGACTGCCAGCACTTACAACGATACCGAGATCGTCCGGCCCGTCACCGTTGAGTCCTACAGCATTCCCGACGTTCGCTTGCTACATCACAAGTACAGCCGGGCGGTAAAGAGCATGATAGATGGGGCACGACGCCCCGCCCACCTGTCGATTCCTCGCGACGTTCAAAAAGGGGAGATCGACGTCATACCGGAACCAGTCGCGCCGCAGCTCCTTAGCTCAATGTCCCTAGACGAGGAAATGGCGAAGACATTCTGGTCAAGGGCCGCCGGTGCGCCTCGCATCGCCATTCTGGTTGGCGGCGGCGTTATTGCGGACGACGCGACGGCCGATCTCATCGCGGTTGCCGAGAGGTTCAGTATTCCAGTTGCAACGACGGAGCATGCCAAGGGAGTGATGCCCGAAGACCATCCCCTCGCGCTCGGTGTTTTTGGATACGCCGGGACGCCTCATGCAACCGACGCCATTCTGCAGGAGGATCTCGATCTCCTCGTCATACTCGGCAGCACCTTGAATGTTCGCGATTCCATGTATTGGTCCGCAAAGCTTGCGCCCAAGCGCGGAGTGTTCTCCGTGAATATCTCTGCGGTTCATATCGGTTGCCACACGCTCCCTGGACAGGAGCACTTTGTTCGCGGCCACGGGGGTGCCTTCTTGCGGTGGCTCCGGCAGGCATCCGACAGTGACGCTACGCCGCTTCTGATCTCGAAGATGGAGCGTTCAAGCTGGGTCGACGGCATTCGCAAGGGTCCACGTTTCTACGACGCCGACAACATGACCAGCGACCAGCAGCGGATACATCCCGCTCGCATGGTTGCGGAATGCCGAAAGGCGATGCCTCGCGAAACAATTGCCATTGTCGACAGTGGCGCTCACCGGGCGTTCGCGTCCCACTATTGGGACAGCTACGGCCCACGCGAATTCATCACAGCATCGAATCTTGGCCCTATGGGCTGGGGCATCGGCGCGGGCATTGGCGCCAAAGCGGCACGACCAGATCGGCCGGTCGTCGTGTTCTCTGGCGATGGTTGCTTCCGGATGCATGGTATGGAGGTGCAGACCTCCGCCAGATTCGGGCTGCCGGTCATCTATTGCTTGAGCAACAACTGCGCACTGGGAAACGTATGGTTGCGCGCCGATAAGGTCGGCCCGTTCCCCGCCAAATTGAACGAAGCACCGGACCAGGATTTCGCCGCGTTTGCGCGAGCCCTTGGCGCGGAGGGAATAACCGTCGAGGACCCTAATGATCTCGCATCCGCCTTCGCGAAAGCTCTGGAGCTCAACAAAACCGTTGTGATCGACGTGAAGACTGATCGCACCGCCAAGACCCCGGTCAGCCCGTACCACGAGGGTGCCGAGGCTTGGTCTTACCGCGAGTAGTTCCAGAGCGGTTCAGCAAATCCGGCTGCGAGAGAACGACCAGCCCGAGTTGCATCGGAACCGTAGGTACATGGGCCTAAACCACACCATAAGCAAGCATCGCGTCCGCCACCTTGACGAAACCCGCGATGTTGCTGCCGCGCACATAGTCGATGCGGTCGGAACCCGCAATGCCTCCACGCTCCACGCAACGGTCGTGGATACCCTGCATTAAGTCCCGGAGACTTTGCTGAAGTTGCTCCTCATCCCAGGACAAGCGGGCCGCGTTCTGACTCATCTCCAATCCGGAAAGCGCAACGCCTCCCGCATTCGCGGCTTTGCCAGGCCCATACAGCAATCCGGCGTCCTTGAACGACTTGATCCCCTTGAGAGCCGTCGGCATGTTGGCGCCTTCCGAAACACACTCGCAACCGTTGCCGATCAGTATCTGGGCGTCATCTCCGCTGAGTTCGTTTTGAGTTGCGCAGGGAAATGCGATCTGACAGGGCACCGACCAGGGACGTTTACCCGCATGGAATTCGGCCCCCCTGAAGACTTTCGCATACTCTGAAATCCGTCCCCTCCGGTGGGTCTTGTGGTCCTTCACCCATTGCAGTTTCTCCTGGTCAATTCCGTGCCGGTCAAAAATAAAGCCCTCTGAATCGGAAAGCGTCACCGCCTTCCCTCCAAGCTGAATGATCTTCTCAACGGCGTGGGTCGCAACGTTGCCGGAACCGGAAACGACGCACATTTTGCCATCCAGCGACTGACCAATACGCTCTAGCATGTTCTGGGCGAAATAAACGCAACCGTAGCCCGTCGCCTCGGTCCTGACACGACTGCCGCCAAATTCCAGCCCTTTCCCCGTAAGGACACCTGAGAATCTGTTGGTGATGCGCTTGTATTGTCCGAACATGTAGCCAATTTCACGCGCCCCTACCCCGATGTCCCCTGCCGGGATATCCGTGTCCTCTCCAACGTGACGATAGAGCTCTGTCATAAACGACTGACAGAACCGCATGATCTCATGCTCGGATTTGCCCTTCGGATTGAAGTTTGCGCCACCCTTACCACCTCCTAGAGGAAGACCGGTGAGGCTGTTCTTGAACGTCTGCTCAAACGCAAGGAATTTGAGCACGCTCCGGTTGACGGTCGGATGAAAGCGAATTCCGCCCTTATAGGGTCCGATGGCGTTGTTGTTTTGAACCCTCCAGCCGCGTTGGACACGAATGTTGTTGTTATCATCTTCCCAACAAACGCGAAAACTCACGACCCTGTCGGGTTCGACGAGTCGCCGCAGGATTTGATACTCATGATAGATTTCCTTGTCGGCGATGAAATCAAAGATGTCCTCGGCAACTTCGCCGACAGCCTGCACGAACTCCGGCTGTCCGGGATTGCGTTTCTTGACACCTTCCATAAACTCCGCATATCCGACGTGATCTGTAACAGCCATATCTCGCCCTTTCGAAAAATCTTTGACGCAAATTTCGAAATCTCAGATCCTCCCGACGCGCCCGGCTTGGATTCCGCCAGCACACACTGCGACCCTTGCGGTGCCGACAGTGTCACTCAGTGTGAAACCAGGACGGGCACATTCATGGAAGCCAGCACCTTCGTTGTCATACTGCCGAACAGCATCGCGCCCAGCTTACCTCGACCGAAAGCGCCCATCACCAGCACGTCCGGATCAGATTCGCCGCAATACTCCAACACCGCCTCGGCGGGGCTGCGTTTGCCAGGCTCCAGTCTGACTTCCGTTGCTGTCACGCCATGCCGTCCGAGATGCGTGATAATCTCAGCCGCCGGCAGTGGCGCATAAGGGTCTTCGTGACTCTTCTTGCCTTCCACGACCAGGATATCAAGCTTGCGCTTCGTTTCCAGTATCTGCATCGAGTCCGATAGAGCTCGCGCCGCCGACCGGCTGCCATCCCAGGCGACTGCCGCCGTCTCTTTGAATTCCCGGGGCTTGTAGCCTTCAGGCACGATGATCAATGGCTTTCCGATACTGTGAATCAGCTCCTCAGGCTGCAACGCGCCTTGCTCTCGTCTTATCGCGCGAGAAAATTGTCCGGTCAGAAGGAGATCAAAGAACCGTCCCTTTCGGGCCAGCGCGATGCCCGGGTTGCCGGTTTCGACAGACCAGTGGATCGGCCCTTTGAACTCCAGCGTGGACATCCGAGCGCGGAATTCCTTCTCAATTTCCTCGACTTTGTGCCTGGCGGTTTCCTCGATATTCTCCAGGACATCCTGCGCAATCCATCGCTTGAAATCATCGGAGATCTTGGCCGGCGAGTAGACATGGATGCCGGTAATCTCAGCCTCATACTTCTTTGCCATCTGCACCGCAAACTCGAGTGCCGAATGAGCAGCCGGGCTGCCATCGTAGGCTAACGCCAGATCCTTAATCGCCATAACTATCTCCACATGCTAACGGTTCAGGCTTGGTGGAACGCCACAACATGGAATAGCGTCCCATTGTTCAGTTGGCTTCGGACGACTGAGACCGCGTGCACGCACTTGCCCCCGGGTCGCTTGCTGCATTCAATGAAGACCCTGGCGTGCTCATGGATTGGACCAACTCTCTCTTCGAAGGCTTTTCTTCAATGGACCTGATTGCTCAGCACATTGGCGAGCACCACGGACGCCAATCGCGTTTCAGGTGGATCGGTCCGGCTGGTCCGAATGATTGGAATGCGTCCGCCAACGACAACAATTGCGGTACGCGAAGGTCCAAGTTGCCGCGCACGCTCAATCAGCCCCGACGGACTACAGAGGGCATCGTTCAGAAAATGATGCCGGCTTAGTTGCGCTTGATTGGGCATCGATGCAGGTTCACTCATCGAGTAAATTTCCATTCTAAGAAGCGCAAGATTCCGTTGGGGCCACGGACAGCCTGCCCCGTTCCCAAACTTGCGAAAGGCGGGCCAAATCGCTCGCGGGCTGTGCCTTGACACACCCCGCGATCCGTCACGTCGTGCTCATCTCACCTGCTGCGGACGCATGTCCTTGGCATCGACGCCAGCGACGACGACTGGTTTAGTCATAGCATCCCGCCGGAAGGGTTCGCCGAGTTCCTGGTTCAGCACAACTTCAATGAGCGTGGTGACGTTGTCGTTCATCTGCTCCTTGATCGCTGTCTGCAGCATCTCCGTCAGCTCTTCAGGCGTATTGGCCTGGACACCCTTCAGCCCGCAGCCCTCGGCGACTTTGGCGTAGTTGACACCGACGTTGAGTTCGGTGCCGACAAAGTTGTCTTCGAACCACAGCGTCGTGTTGCGCTTTTCCGCGCCCCACTGGTAATTGCGGAAAACCAGCATCGTAATTGGCGGCCAGTCGTTGCGCCCACAGGCCGTCAGCTCGTTCATCGAGATGCCGAAAGCACCGTCACCGGCAAATCCAACACAAGGCGTATCTGGACACCCGATCTTGGCGCCAAGGATTGCCGGGAGGCCATATCCGCATGGTCCGAACATGCCAGGCGCGAGATACTTGCGGCCCTTTTCGAAGCTCGGATAAGCATTGCCGATGGCGCAGTTGTTACCAATGTCGGTCGATATGATGGCATCGTCCGGCATGGCGGCCATGATCGCTTTCCACGCCTGCCGCGGGCTCATCTTGTTGGGATCGCGTTCGCGGGCACGCTTGTTCCAGGTGATCCCCTCGTCATCCGACTCGCTTTCCATCGACGACAATTCCTGCAACCAGCGCGACTTGGTCGAAGCAATCAGTTCCTTGCGCTCCTGCCGGCCGTTGTCGCCGGCGGTCGAAGAGAGCTTGGCGACAAGTTGCTCTGCGACGGCTTTCGCATCGCCCTGAATGCCGACCTCAACACGTTTGACCAATCCGATGCGGTCGCCGTTGATGTCGACCTGGATCACCTTGGCGTTCTTGGGCCAATAGTCATACTGGTAGCCCGGCATCGTGGAATAGGGGTTGAGCCGGTTGCCAAGTGCCAGCACGACATCGGCTTTCGAAATCAGCTCCATCGCACCCTTGGAGCCGTTGTAGCCGAGCGGCCCGACCGACAAAGGATGCGATCCCGGAAAGGCGTCATTGTGCTGATAGTTGCAGCACACGGGAGCATCCAGTCGTTCTGCCAGCACGCGCGAAGCATCGATGCCGCCAGCCAGAATAACGCCGACGCCGTTCAAGATGACCGGGAACTTCGCTTCCGACAAAAGGTCCGCAGCACGCTGAATGGCATCGGAATCGCCGCTGGGATGCTTCAGGTTGATGATCTGCGGCATCTCGATGTCGATCACTTTGGTCCAGAAATCGCGTGGAATGTTGATCTGCGCCGGCGCGCTTCCCCGCCAGGCTTTCTCGATCACGCGGTTCAGCACCTCCGCGATGCGCGTCGGGTCGCGAACTTCTTCCTGATAACACACGCAGTCTTCAAACATCGCCATCTGTTTGACTTCCTGGAAGCCACCTTGACCGATCGTCTTGTTTGCCGCTTGAGGCGTCACCAGCAGAAGCGGTGTGTGGTTCCAGTAGGCGGTGATGATCGGCGTCACGATGTTGGTGATGCCAGGACCGTTCTGAGCGATCGCCATCGACATCTTGCCGGTGGCTCGCGTATAGCCGTCCGCGCTCATGCCGGCGTTGACCTCGTGGGCGCAGTCCCAAAACTTGATACCGGCAGCCGGAAACAGATCCGAAATTGGCATCATCGCCGAGCCGATAATCCCGAAGGAATGTTCGATCCCGTGCATCTGCAGGACCTTGATGAAGGCCTCTTCGGTGGTCATTTTCACAGTTTCATGCCTCTCAAATTCGTCTCGATGCTTGCTCCAACTTCCGGCCGGATTGCTCTACGCCGCGCTTGATGCAAGCCGCTCCTTCAACAGACCGGGGATTCCGCTCGGCGTATCCGCAACGGCGACGCCAGCCTTTTCGAGGGCTGCGCGTTTTGTTGGATAATCGCCCTTGCCCCCGGCCACGATGGCTCCGGCATGTCCCATTTTTTTGCCAGGGGGGGATTGCCGGCCGGCAATGAATGCGACGACGGGTTTCTTCATGGTCTTTGCGTAGGCCGCGGCGTCTTCCTCGGCGCTGCCCCCGATTTCTCCACACAAGACGATCGCGTCAGTATCAGCATCCGCATCGAGAATGCGGACAGCATCCGCTGAAGTTGTTCCGATCATCGGATCACCGCCAACGCCGTAGAAAGCGGATTGGCCCATCCCCTGTTGCGTGAGATTGAGACACACCAACGTGCCAAGGCTACCCGAGCGCGAGACAACTCCAATCCGGCCAGGCTGGAAGACCCGATGATTGAAGCCAGGCATGATTCCGACGAAGCACTCACCCGGCGTAACCAGACCTGCTGTGTTTGGACCGACAATCTGCGTCCCGTTGGCCGCCGCCGCGACATGCATCTCCATGACATCATGGGCAGGTATATGTTCGGTCAGACACACAAGCATCTTGGCACCTGCCTCACACGCGTCAATGGCCGCCGCCTTGGCCATCATAGGCGGTATGAACATGATTGATATGTCGAACGGCGTCGACTTCGCAGCTTCACGCGCGCTTGCGAACACCGGAACACCAAGATGCTCCGTTCCGGCCCGTTTAGGATTGACCCCGCCGACAATGCGGGAGCCATATTCCTGCATAGCGTTTGTCCAAAACGTTCCCTGTTTGCCAGTGATGCCCTGGACCAGGATCCTATGGTGCTTTCTGGGGATCATACGCTCGCCCTTTCGTTCGCAGCAGTGACAGCGGCTTTCACCGCATCGTCCATCAGGTCGAAGGGTTCGACTCCTAACCGTTCCTTCACGAGTGCAATCGCTTCATCTTCTCCCGTTCCATGAATCGTGAAGAAGATCGGAATGTCAGGGTCGAGTTCCTGCCAGGCGCTCACCACACCCTCGGCCATGACATCGGTTCGAGCGAACGCACCACAGAAGTTGACCAGCAGGCTCTTGATGTTCGGATTTTCCAACAAAATCGACAAAGCCGTCTTCGCCTTGGTATAAGCCTCGCCTCCGACTTCAAGGAAATTGGCCGGCTGTCCACCGTAGTGAGAGATCACGTCCATGGTGGTCATGGTAAGTCCCGCGCCATTCGCGATGACACCGACAGAACCGCCAAGCTCAATGTATTTCAATCCTTCAGCGGCGGCTTTTGCTTCCAGCTCGGTTCTCTTCTCCGGAGCTGCCAGAGGAACAATGGCTTCCTGTCGCGGCGCTGCTCCGTCATCCACGGTCAGTTTGCAGTCAAGTGCAACGACCTGGTTATCCGCTGTGATCACGAGTGGATTAATCTCGAGCAGTTCCGCATCGAGCGCGCGGTAGGCCTTATAGAGATTGACCAGTGTCGATACGAGTTGGTCCTCGACGGCGTCCAGCCCAAGACCTGCGACCGCCTCTCGCGCCACCTCTTCAGTCAGACCGTCGATGATCGAAAATGGAACCCGGCGCATCGCGTTCGGGTCCTTCTCGGCCGCCTCTTCGACGTCCATTCCACCCATCTGCGAAAACAGCAGCATCGGCCCCTTGGTCGCACTGTCATTCACGATCGCCGCATAAAGCTCCCGATCGATTTTTGTTTGAGCTTCGATCAGCACTTTCTCAACGGGCCACCCGCCGATTTCCATACCGATGATCTTCTCAGCATGTGAGCTGGCTTCGTCCGCAGAGGCAGCGAGCTTGATCCCGCCTGCCTTTCCGCGTTTGCCGGTTGGCACTTGTGCTTTGACCACGCACGGACCGATCATTTCGGCAGCGCGGCCCGCCTCAACGGGATCATGAGCAAGCTTACTCTCTGGCACCTTGATGCCGCATTTGGCCAACAAAGGCTTGGCGGCATGTTCTTCGAAGTTCATCGCGCGGTATCCTTTTCTGGCCTGAAATTATTTCCCGTACCTCGACCAAAACGGACCAAACAGCTCTTCTTCAGAAGGCTTGTCTTCCGCAATGGTGGTCACGAGATGCGTGATGTTGATGAAATGCCGGTAGTTGAGATTCTCTGTGATCGTATTTCCAGCCCAGGTTCCGCCACCCATTGAAAGCGTAAAGGGAAGGCAGTTCTCGAAGCTCCCTCCATTGCCGAATGTGTGTGGCTGGTTCACCAGTATCCGGACAACATCTGTCTCCGTAGCGAGTTCTTTGGCGTGCTCCATATCCTTGGTATGTATTCCCGCGGAATGACCTTTACCCGTAACGTCCAGCACATCGCGAACGATCCTTTTGGCATCGGCGAAGTCCTTGGCGCGGTAGACTGTCAACACCAGCGACAGCTTTTCATCCGCGAAGCTATGCTTTCCGCCAACGGCGTCTTCTTCCACCATGAAGAAGCTTGATTTCTTTGCGTCTTCCGGCAGTCCCATAACTTCTGCCGTGATGGCGGCGTCCTTGGCGATCACTCGGCGATTGAGCTTTCCATCGACCCACAGCGTGTTGCGAACACGTTCGCACTCTTGGGGACTACAGCGCCAACCGCCTGCGAGTTCCAGAGCCGCCACAGCCTCTTCATAGATCTCATCCAAGATGACGACCGAGTTTTCCGAGGAACACGAAGTCGAATTATCAAAAATCTTGGAGGCGCAGATTTTCTCAGCCGCCGCGTCCAAATCCGCTGAGGCATCGATGATGACTGGAACGTTCCCGGCTCCGACCCCAATCGCCACAGTCCCTGACTGCATCGCGCGCTTGACGTTATTCTGGGACCCCGTGACGACCGCAAGGTCCACCTGCTCCATGAGTGCCTGAGTCAACTCCTTTGACACCGGCGACGGCAGCACCTGAACGAGATCCTCGGGATGACCGCTCTTCTTCAATTCGGCACGCATCAAATCCACTGTCTTCGCCGTCGTCGCATAGCCTGCCGGCGAAGGCGCGATTACAACAGCATTGCCACCTTTTAAGGCCATCATGGCCTTGTTGACGGGGGTCGCTGCCGGGTTCGTCGAGGGACATACAGCGCCGACAACTCCAACCGGCTTTCCATACTTCACGAGGCCGCGTTCGGGCTCTTCGCTGATAACGCCGACTGTCTTGGCCCTGAGCAGGTCGCGCAGCGTGCCGAACGTCTTGCGAGTGTTCTTGATGATTTTCGACTGCACGTCGCCAAGTCCCGTGTCCTTGACGGCAAGTCGCGCCAGCATCTCGGCGTTTTCCGGCTTGTAGATCGCCCAAGCCAGCGCACGAACGGCATCATCCACGCGTTCCTGGTCAGTGTTTTCATAGGCGGCCATCGCTGCGCGCGCTCGAGCCACAATGTCTGCGACAAGCACCCGTGGATCATTGTCCGCGTTTGCCGGATCACTCACGCCATTCGTCGTGCCAGCCACTTCATTTTTTGCACCTAACGAGGTCATCACCCACTCCAACAAGTTCGGCTCTAGATCTCACGAAACCAGTGCCAGTTCGGTTCGTCAGTGTGGCCGCACTTTTTCTTTACGCGCTCAACGAGCGCGTTGCGGCCACACCTCATATGCCTAAACAGTAGTTCTTAAAGGCCAGCCAGAAGCTTCTTCAGAAACTCTTGGCGCTTGGCCCACATTGCCTTCACTTCATCCCTTGTCATCACACGCAGTGGCGAGCCGCCGGCCTTCATCTGTTTGGCGACGCGCTTGTTCTTGAACATCTCAGGAACCTTCGCTGCGAGCTTGTCGATTACTTCCTGAGGCGTGCCCTTGCGAACCATGACTCCCCGGAAATTGACCGATGAATCGTCAACGTCGAATCCCACTTCTTTGAACGTCGGCACATCCGGCAAGAACTCTTCATTGCGCTGCACGTCGGCGATGCCAAGAATTTTGAGGCTATCCCGGCTGCGATACGCATCAGACAAATTATTGACGCCAGCCATCACCTGTCCGCCAAGAACAGATTTCAGCGCTGGTGCGCCACCCTTGTGTGGGACGTACTTGAGCTTCTCGCCAAGTGCGTTCTGAATCTGCAGGAAAGCGATGTGGTGGCCAACGAAAAGACCTGCGCCGGAAACCGTTATTTTTCCAGGGTTGGCCTTGGCGTAGTCCTGCACATCCTTCAACGTATTGAAGGGACTGTCCCGATTTACGACAAACACGGCGGGGTCCGCGCCCCAGTTGGCGATTGGCTCAAGATTATCGATGTTGTATTTCGTCTTGAACTTGATCGACTGCGCAATGAAATGCGGAACGTTATAGGCCGCTAGCTCATATCCATCCGTCTTTGCCCCGGATGCGAACTTGTTCCAGCCGACCTTGCCGCCCGCGCCAGGCTTGTTGATGATGACAATAGGCTGCCCAAGGTACTCGTCGTTTGCTGCCACCATTGTGACGATGCGGGCTTGGAAGTCCGTTGCACCACCGGGGCTGTAAGCAACCATCAAACTGACGGGCCTTTCAGGATACTCACCCGCCGATGCTGGCAAGGCCATCGCCGCGGCCATCACCGCCAGCATGCCGATTCTCGTCACGTATTTGCTCATAGCGTTTCCTCCGTTCATTTTTACTTTCCAGCCAGACATCATTGCCCGGCCGATGCGCTACAGAAATAGACCGCGCGGCGTTTGCACTTGCAGCGCAAGTGCGAAGACGAGGTAGATCACCAGCATGAACCCGGCGGTAATGGTGATCCTCGTAATCCAGGTGCGAACCGAAAGATGCGGATTTGGGTCATACAGAGAGTAAAGCGTCAGGAATCCGATTGCCGATCCCGTGTAGAACCCAAGCTGCGGTGCCAGCACCAGGACGTACGCCAGCATCACCGCAATCCCCGGAGCAATACGGAGCAATAGGTCGAGGGGAATACCCACGCCGGTGCGGTTCTTCCCGCGAACAGCTCGAAAGAGTGCGGCTATCGACAGCCCAATCATCGCAATTGAAATGAGCTGCGGGAACAAATACGGTTGCGGGTCCTCAACGGTGAAACTCTCGTAAGCGATCCACAAACCGAGAGCGAGTGTTGCTAGAACCGGCAAGGATTGCTGAAAACGTCCGGCAACTTGTTCCTGCTGGCTCATGATGCAACTCCTGTACGTGGCTCGAGTCTGCGAATGCGGATTTCGGAAATGACCGAATAAACGATCGAAGCCACGACGAGACCAATGAGAAACAGGTTGAGAGCCCCGGTGAAGAAGTAAGCAAACATACCATCACCCGCCTCTGCGATAATCTGGCCCTGCACATA
>JAUWFF010000149.1 GCA_030607105.1 Filomicrobium sp. | reverse complement strand
TGGCCAGTGTTGCGGCGATCGGCAACGCGGGCACGTGCATTAGCGAGGCTCTCGCTGGTGTCGGGCGTCCTTGGTGCGGCTGTATCGGCGGGCGGAGATGGTTGCGTCTCGGGCTCCGGAAGAGGCGGTTTGGCCGTCGGCGCCTCGATCGGCGCAGGGGCGCTTGGTTCTGTGGGCGGCGCAGCTGATTGCTCAGGTGTGTTTTTGGATGTCTGGCGGATGGCCTCAATTGCTGCTTCGAAGGTGAGGCCGTGAGCGCGCAGGAGACCGGCGGCATTGGTTCGCCCGTCGCCGATGATCGCAGCAAGTACGATGGCGCCGTCGATCAAAGTGCGGCGTCCGGCGCGCGCGGCTACGGAAGCGGCGTTGAGAATTCTGCGTAGTTCTTCGGAGATGGCCGCCGTCCCGCCCTCTTCCGGCGGTAGGCGAGGTTCCATGCGGCCGATCTGCTGGGAGACATCGGTTTGCAGGTCGGAAATGCTGACGCCGCTCGTTAACATGACTTGGCGGGCGTCTTCGTCTTCGGTTAGCGACAGCAGAAGATGGTCGAGCGCGACTTCCTTGTGAGACTGTTCCTGCGCATACTGAGCGGCTCGCGCAAGCGTCTGGCCGAGCGTCGACGACATCGGTATCGGTGCCAATTGATCGGCGATGCCCGCCCCCATGTCGCGCTCCCCTTAAGCCTTCCGCCTGCCCGTCAAATACCTTGGTCGCACACGCAGCGACCTTCTACAGCGTTATGGTCGCGTTCGATAGCAGCAGAATGTGTGCGAAATCCGCTGTTTGTATCGTAACCAAGGACATGTGCGATATATAGGTCCCGCGAAGCAACAAACTGTGGCAAAGACGCCCACGATTTAGCTGCTGTGTTGGTGTCGGCAGCTTCTGCATCGGGCAATGGAACGTCTACGATGGATGACAAGAAGAAACGTGCACATCCCCCGCAGCTCGCGGGATCACAGCCGGGACCAGAAGACATCACGGCGCATGTGCAAGCGCGGATCTTGGCTGAAGCCCTCCCATATCTCATCCGCTATGATGAGCAGACGGTGGTCATAAAGTTTGGCGGGAACGCCATGGGGGATGAAGCGCTTGCGAATGCATTCGCGCAGGATGTGGTTTATCTGAAACAGTCCGGGGTGAACCCGATCATTGTTCACGGCGGCGGCCCGCAGATCGCGAAGATGCTTGCCAAGCTGTCGATTGCGTCGGAGTTCGTCCACGGCCTTCGGGTGACCGACAAGCCGACCGTCGAGGTCGTAGAGATGGTGCTGGCGGGCGCGATCAACAAGGAGATCGTCTCGGCCATCAACAGGCAGGGTGGAAAGGCGGTTGGCATCTGCGGCAAGGATGCCAACTTGATGATCGCCACCCGAATCACCGAGATGCCAGATCCGACTTCCAACATCATGAAGGCGGTCGATATTGGGTATGTCGGCGATCCAAAATATGTGAATCCGCATATCGTCGATGTGATTTCAGAGTCGGACCTTATTCCGGTGATCGCACCGGTGGCGGTGTCGCCGGATGCGGAAACGCTGAACGTCAACGCGGATAGCTTCGCTTCGGCACTGGCAGCGCGGATGAAGGCCAAGCGTTTGTTGCTTTTGACCGACGTTGCCGGCGTACTTGACGGTGACAATCAGCTCATCGCGTCCTTGTCGACGGATGAGGCTCGGGAACTCATTCGAAATGGAACCATAACCGGGGGCATGATTCCGAAAATGGAAGGATGCATTGAAGTGGTCGAGGCTGGTGTCGAAGCCGTTGTCATTATAGACGGGCGCGTACCACATTGCGTGCTCTTGGAGCTCTTCACCGAACACGGTGTCGGCACGCTCGTTGGACAAGAAAACAGGATCTCGTGAGCAGTCAGTCGCCAAAACGCGACCCTCTTGAAACCCCGGCGGCCATCAAGGCGCATGCCGTTCGCGAGGGCTTTCCGCGTGGCTTCGACGATACCCAGATTTGGGTATTCGATCTCGATAACACTCTTTATCCGGCAGAATGCAATCTGTTCGCGCAGGTCGACCAGCGCATGGGTGCGTTTATTGCCAAAGAGCTTGGCATTCCCTTCGCGCAAGCGCGGCACCTCCAGAAGGCCTACTACCGGCAGTTCGGGACCACGTTATCGGGGTTGATGCAGGTTCATAAACTGTCACCGGAGCCCTTCCTGCATTACGTGCATGACATTGATCTCACCTGTGTTCCCGAATTACCGGAACTGAGGGCGGCGATCGGAAAACTGCCCGGGCGTAAGCTAATTTTCACCAACGGCTCACGGCGTCATGCAGAGCGGGTTGCGGGAAAGCTTGGTGTGCTCGAAGAGTTCGAGGACATCTGTTCGATCGAGACGTGTGATTTTGTGCCGAAGCCAGAGGCCGAGGCGTTCGACCGGATGGTCAAGCGGCATGGTGTTTCGCCCGAAAACGCGGCGATGTTCGAAGACATGCCGCACAACCTGGAAGCGCCGCACGTGCTCGGAATGACCACTGTCCTGGTGCACTCCGATTGCTATGACCATCCGGTGCGGTCGAAAATCAAAGGTTGGAGCCAACCGCCCGAGCACGTCCACCATATTACCGACGACCTCATCGCATTTCTCAAGACAATCAAGCTGACGTAGGCGCTAGCCGACCCCTAGGGTTTGCTGAAGCAAGGGCGGCGTCGCGCTGGCGCGTGTCCGCCGCCCATGCAATGCGTCAATTGCTTCGCGTGACCTCGACAAGGTTGTCGGAAAACGATGGGGCGTGGCCCATGTCGGTGAACTCTGCGGAGCTGATGCTGTTGACCGTGCCGACATTCAGCTGCCGCCAATACCCGAGCGTTGCTACGACGACACCAGGGTTCACATCATCGGTGATCTTCGCCACCGCCTTGAAGGCGCCGCGACCGTTGGCGACCTGAACCCGGTCACCTTCGACGATCCTGCGCGGTTCGGCGTCCGCGGCATTTATAAGGACGAACTGCTCGCCCTGACCCTTGATCTTTTGTTCCATGTTTGCGTAGCAGGAGTTCAAGAACCCGTGGCTCTTCGGTGAAACGATGCTGAGCGGGTACTTTGCAGCTAATTGCGGGTTGCTGGCGGATGATTCTCTTGGAGGCGTGTAGTCGGGCAGGGGGTCCAGTGGTTCGCCAGGCTGGAAGCCTTCGTACATCTGGCGGAAGGGGCCGGCGACGAAATTCGTCGCGCCTTCGACTTTCAATTGGCACTTTCCGGAGTCGGTCGGGAAGTTGCCTTCCTTATGCGGAGCGCGGTCGTCCTTGGTGCCGACGTTGAGGCGGGCGTAGCCATGCTCGCGCAGATAGTCGAGGTCGATGCCTTCGCAGGCCGGTGCGTCCCAATCAACGTAGTGCTCAAGGCATTCAGAGTCGGACCATTTGAAGTTCTCCTCCTCGAATTCCAGGCGCTGCGCAAGGCGGCGGAAGATTTCGTTGTTGGGTATCGCTTCACCGGGGGAATGGGCGCACTTGGCGTTATATGTGAGATAGAGGTGGCCCCACGACAGAATCATGTCCTCCATTTCAGCGCCCATCGAGGCGGGCAGAACAATATCGGCGTAGGAGGCGGTATCCGAGATGAAATGCTCGGCGGAAACCAGGAACAAGTCGTCCCGCTTCAGGCCTTCGACGATCTTGTCGGTCTCGGGCGCCTGGGTGACCGGGTTTGAGTTCCAGCACATCATCGACTTGATCGGTGGATCCAGCTGCATCTCACCGGTCAACGCGCGTCCAATCTGCAGGTTGTTGATGACGCGTGTTCCCTCAGGGATTAGGTCCGGTCTGCAGATAACATCGAACCTATAGGGGTGCTCCCAGACCGGAAACTGAGTGACGCCACCGCCAACATGCCGCCAGGCACCGGTCAGGGCCGGAATGCAGGTAACGGCGCGGATGGTCTGGCCGCCGCCATTGTGCCGTTCGAGTGCGACGCCCATTCGGATCGCCGCTGGCTGCGCCGTGGCTAGCTCGCGTGCCAGCGTGCGAATGTCTGCGGCAGGAACGCCGGTGATTTCGGCGGCCCATTCCGGCGTGCGTGTGCTAGCCCGCTCTTTGAGATCTTCAAAGCCAAGTGTGTAGTTGTCTACGTAATCTTGATCTACGAGGCCCTGCTCGATGATGGAATTGATTAACGCCATCGCCAATGCGCCATCGGTGCCCGGCTTGGGGCAGATGTGCCAGTCTGCATCTTTGGCTGTTCTTGAGGCGTAGGCATCGATGACAACGACTTTGGCACCCGCCTTTTGTGCGTCCTTGACGATTGCCCAGTGATGTAGGTTGGTACTGACGGAGTTGCAGGCCCAGATGACAATGTACTTGGAGTGAATATAGCTTTCCGGATCGAGCCCCGCGGTCGGTCCGACCGTCAACAGCCAAGCCGTGCAGGAGCCTTCACCGCAGAAGGTACGCTCGCAGACCGTGGCGCCCAGGCGATTGAAGAAGGCATCGCCGCCGTTCAGTCCGTGCACGAGACCCTGGTGCCCCAAGTAGCTGTATGGGATGATGGCTTGGGAGCCATACTCATTGATAATCGCTTTCCAGCGGCGGGTGATTTCGTCGAGAGCTTCGTCCCAGGTTATCCGCTCGAACTGTTTTGCCCCCTTTGGCCCCGTTCGGCGCAGCGGGTAAAGAACGCGATCGGGGTGATAGTGCCGGTTCTCATAATCCTTCAGCTTGACGCAAAGACCGCCTCTGGTCATCGGATGATCTGGGTTTCCCCGGACGCTCTTGAGTATCCCATTTTTGACTTCGAACAACATTGAGCATGTGTCGGGACAATCGTGCGGGCAGCCGCCAAAAAAGACATCCTGCTTTGGTTGTTCGTTCATGTGGTTCCTCCGACTTCGCCTGCTTTTTGAGATTGCGCCCTATT
>JAUWFF010000075.1 GCA_030607105.1 Filomicrobium sp. | reverse complement strand
GCGAAACGCGCATATCGCGTCTGCTTGATGGCTATCGCCACCGACCCGCCGCTGATCGCGAGGCCATAGCACTGGCACTTGTGCGGCTGGCGCAGCTCGCCGCCGACATGCCGGAAATTCGCGAACTTGACATCAACCCGCTGCTCGCCGACGAAACCGGCGTCATCGCGCTCGACGCACGCATCTCCGTCAAGCCTAACAGAGCCGTCTCGCCCGGCGGCAATCCGAGGTTTGCGCTGCGCCCCTACCCCTCCGCCTGGGATCGCACAGTCGAGGTCAAATCGACGGTTCTGCGCGTGCGGCCGATCCGCCCCGACGATGAAAAACTCTACGACAAGTTTCTCTCTAACATCACAACACAAGACCTTCGCAACCGGTTCTTCGGCTTGAGCATGACGAACCCTACGCACGAGCAAATCGCCAGGTTCACGCAGATCGACTAAGCCCGCGCCATGGCATTTGTGGCAATCGATGTCGCCAGCGGAGATCTCTTCGGCGTGTCACGGCTGGCCGCTAACCCTGACTATACCGACGCAGAATTCGCCGTCGTAGTGCGCAGCGATTTACAGGGTCGCGGCATCGGCTGGACCCTGATGCAGAGGCTCATTGAATACGCCCGCGCCGAACCAATCGGTACATTGTACGGCGACGTTCTGCGCTGGAACAACGGCATGATCCGGCTCTGCCGCAACCTGGGCTTCAAGGAAAAAACCAATCCAGAGGATCTCGAACTGGTCCGCTTTTATATGGATACTCCGCAGCCGAACACGGGTGACTAGGCCGGCCGCTCGGCTCCGGTCGGCAGCGCTTGCAGCGCTCTTGCCGCGACCTCCTCCGGCGTACTGCCAGCGTCGATCTCCGTCCAGGCCGGGTCCACCTGCACGCGAGCCCATTGCGTAGCCGCGACAGCGGGTGTCGCATCGGACGCATCACTGCCACGCCGCTCAATCCGCGCCTGCAACACATCAAGGTCAAGCGACAACCACAGCCCAGTGAAGCTAGCGCCGGCACTTTCAGCAATCCGCTCCAAACTGTGCCCCTCATCGCCATCGATGAAGGTTGCATCGAGAATGACAGACACCCCGGCTCGCAGCGCCCGCGCCGCGTCTTTTTGCATAATGCTGTAGACCCGAGCACTGAATTCGGGCGCGTAGGCTTCCAACGGCAGGGGCTCTTCCGGCGCGGCCTTGAAAAGTCGCTTGCGGCAAACATCAGAGCGGATTACCATGCCACCGCAAAGCCCCGGCAGCTCTGGCGCAATCGACTGGGCAACCGTCGACTTACCCGACCCCGAAAGACCACCTACGGCAATCAACTGGGGCCGTGGCCCCGGACCTAGGATGCGCAATGCAAACTCAAGGCGCCCCAAAGCTTCCCGACGGCCCAACTCCGCATCCTCGTTCGACGCCGCGACCATCGCCCGCACTGCCGCCCGCAGCGACACGAACAAGGGCATCAGCGCCATTCCCGAATAATCCCGAGTGATATTAAGATAGCGGCTGACGAGCACATTGGCGTGCTGACGCAGACCGCGGTGCAAAAGATCCATCACCGCGAAAGCTAGATCGTAAAGCACGTCAATGGAGGCGATCTCTTCGCTGAATTCAATCGCATCGAACGGCGTAGGCGCACCCTCAAAAAGACACAGGTTGCCAAGATGCAAGTCACCATGACAACGGCGCACAAAGCCGTGCCGTCGTCGGACGTCGATGCGCGAGGCATGTACGGCAAGCGCCGCATCGGCTGCGGCCTGCCAGGCCGAGACTTCCGAAACGAGCGCGTCTCCGACGGGGGCCTCTAGGATGGCCTCGGCGATCTGCAAAAGCGTCTGACCGACAATGCCTGCCCCGCCGCCATTCTCCACGATCAATGCAGCCGCGTGCATGCGCGCGATGAGATCGGCCAGCTGCCGCATATGCACAATCTCAAGCGTGCCGGTCTCCGCCAGCCGATCAAATGCCAGATTCGGATCGAATGTGTCCATCTCCACCACATAGTCGACCGCTTCGCCGTCGGCACCGCCAAAGTGAAAACCGTGAATCGTCCGCGTGATCGCAAGAACGCCCTTATAGATCCGCGGCGCATTTACGATGTTAACCTCGACTTCTCGTTCACACAGCGCCTTGCGTTTTGCCAACGTCGAGTAATCGACGAAATTGCGATTCACCGCCCGCTTCAGTTTGTAGGTCCTGGGCCCCGTAACGAAGACGTGCGAAATCGGCGTGTCGATACGGGTTACGGCACGCCCACCATGCGTTGCTGGATCGCCGAGCCAGCTGACCACTTCGGCCTGTGACGGTTCACACGTGCCGACATCAGGAGGATTCAGACGGTGCGACAAGGTAGCCTCCAGGTTAGCTTCTTGGGGTTTGATGGGTGAACCGGTTTTCGCTGTCACGCACAGACATTCAAATTGCCGAATGTTTACGACTGCCCGCCGCACACTCCAACAGGAGAGCAAGATGTTCAAATCTGCCATGTAGGAACGGTTGGCCGCCTTTTGCGTTTGGGCCTCGGCGCGTTGCTTGTCGCGCTTCCCTTTCTCACCCGTCTTGAGTTGTGGGCCAACCCGATAGCACGCTACGGCATCATAGCCCTGGGCGTGATTTTGATCCTGACCGCCCTCGTCCGTTTTTGCCCGGCCTATGTACTAGTCGGCGCCAACACTTGTGGACGCCTGAATTAAGCTAAGCTCCGCGCAGCCTCGGGCAAGTGTCCTTTGGCACAAGGTTAGGAAGCTTGCCAGTTCGCGGCTTCGGCGGCGGCCAGCGCCGTCATGTTGAGCAGGCGGCGCACCGTCGCAGTCGGTTCCATAATATGCACTGGCCGCGCCGCCCCGATCAGCATGGGTCCCACGGTGATGCCGTTGCTCGACGCCATCTTCAGCAGGTTGTAGGCGATATTCGCCGCATCGACCGACGGCATAATGAGCAGGTTCGCCTCGCTCTTCAGTCGCGTCCCGGGCAGCACTTCGTCCAGGATCGGCTTACACAGGGCGGCATCAGCATTCATCTCCCCATCGATCTCCAGATCCGGCGCGCGATCGATGATCGCATCCAGCGCTTCGCGCATCGTGCGAGCCTCAAAAGCGTCAGAGCTTCCGAAGCTTGAGTGCGAAAGAAGCGCAACTGATGGCGTCACACCAAAACGACGAACTTCCTCGGCCGCCAGCAGGGTCATATCGACAATCTGATCGATCGTCGGGTGGTGATTGACGTAGGTGTCGCAGATAAACAGCTGCCTATCCGGCAGCATCAGCATATTCATGGCCGCAAGAGTATTGGCGCTCGGACGCTGTCCGATCGCCCTGCGCACGTAGGTAAGGTGCTCGTCATAGGTACCGCGCAAGCCGCACAGCATCGCATCGGCGTAGCCGCGGCGTACATGCATCGCAGCGATCAGCGTCGGACGGGCACGCATCTCCTCTCGCGCCATCGCCATGGTGACGCCACGCCTGGACATCAGGTCATAGTACTCCAGTTCCAGATCACGGTGCTGGTGGTGCGAAACTCCTTGTACGATTTCAAAGTCCTTACCTGGCTCGAGACGTAGGCTAAGAGACTTGATCCGCTCCTTGATGGCGTAGTCGCGGCCGACGAGAACCGGAAACGCAATTTCCTCATCCGCGACGAGTTGAGCCACGCGCAACGTCCGCGGATCCTCGCCCTCGGCGAAGATAACCCGCTTGCGCTGACGCTTCGCGGTATCAAACACGGGCTTCATGATCGGGCCCGACTTATAGACGTAGCGACCAAGGCTCTGCCGGTAGGCATCCATATCGGCAATCGGCCGCGTCGCGACACCAGAGTCCATGGCCGCCTGTGCAACTGCCGGCGCGATACGTTCGATAAGACGCGGGTCGAAAGGTGTCGGGATGAGATAGTCGGGGCCAAAACTCGATTGCTGCTGACCATAGGCCTGAGCAACCACATCGGACGTCTCCGCCTGCGCCAATCCGGCGATGGCTTTGACAGCCGCGACTTTCATTTCTTCGGTGATCCCGCTGGCGCCGACGTCCAGCGCACCGCGGAAGATGAAGGGAAAGCACAATACGTTATTGACCTGGTTGGGATAGTCTGACCGGCCCGTGCACACGAGAGCATCAGGACGTGCTTTCTTGGCAACTTCCGGCAGGATCTCAGGGTCGGGATTGGCCAGCGCCATGACGATCGGCCTGTTTGCCATGCTTGCCAGCATTTCAGGTTTGAGCAACCCCCCAGCCGACAGGCCGAGGAAAATGTCCGCCCCTTCGAGGATCTCCGCTAGCGTCCGATTTTCGGTATCTTGCGCAAACCGATCTTTGTATTCGTCCATCAACTCCGTTCGGCCTTGATATACGACACCGGCAATGTCTGAGATGGTGATGTTTTCGCGCTTCAGGCCAAGGTTGACGAGAAGATCGAGGCAGGCGAGCGCCGCCGCTCCGGCGCCCGAACCGGCAAGTTTTACCTTTGAGATATCCTTGCCGACGAGCTTCAGCGCGTTGGTGATGGCCGCCGCCACGATGATAGCGGTTCCATGCTGATCGTCGTGAAAAACAGGAATCCCCATCCGCTCCCGAAGCTCGCGCTCGATGATGAAGCATTCTGGCGCCTTGATGTCTTCCAGGTTGATCCCGCCAAACGTCGGTTCAAGCGCCGCAATGATCTCGATGAGCTTTGCGGGGTCAGATTCATCGACTTCGATATCAAAGACGTCGATACCGGCGAATTTCTTGAACAGACAGGCCTTCCCCTCCATGACCGGTTTGCTGGCGAGCGGGCCGATATTGCCGAGGCCAAGGACGGCGGTACCGTTGGTCACGACGCCAACGAGGTTCTGCCTCGAAGTCAGCGTGGCAGCCTCCCCGGCATCGCCATGAATCTCCATGCACGCCGTGGCAACGCCCGGCGAATACGCTAGTGACAAGTCCAGCTGGGTCGTCAGCCCCTTGATCGGCGGGACCGAGATTTTCCCGGGCCGGGGATATCGATGGTAATCGAGGGCGGCAGCGGCCAGTTTATCATCCATATCCTCAGGTACTCCCCAAACTGGGCCACTGTTTTTCGAAGCCTGCATTCTAACGCACATGCAGCAGCGCGATGACGTCGATGATTTAAGTGCAACCGGAGATCGATCGTCTGCAATAAGCACCGCAATGCGATGGTAGCCCCTCCTTAAATGGAAGGAGGCCATTGGCTTTGATCGCATTGCCAAGAGTTCTGTCTTGGCTGCGTTGATGGCGCTTCAACACGTTCCCCGTCAACCGCGCAAAAGGTGGTGTACCGCCACCGCATGGATTGGACCGAAAGGAATCTCGTCGGCGCAATGAGCTACGTTTTGCGCCGAACCATCACTTTGGACAGGAACGCCAGCTCCTGTCCCTGCACTTCAAGCCCTTCCGCCGCGAACATCCCATCAAGGTCATCGATCGCGAAGCTCCGATAATACGGTTCGTGAAAGCGCACCGGAAAAGCCTCTAGAAGCCCGTCCCAGTTGGGCTTGTCACCCATTTGCAAACTGTCTGTGAACACAAACAGCCCGCCCGGCTTCAACACACGGGCAATCTCCTTGGTGACGACGCGGCGCACCTCTGGCGGCAACTCGTGAAAAAGGAAGACACACGTGACGATGTCTTGTGAAGCATCTTCAAGCGGCATCTTTTCCGCATTGGCATTGAGCCATCGAACCGGCCTGAGCCGCCCCAGAAAGCGCTCTGCCTCTTGCAGATATGCGCCGCTCAAGTCGAGACCCGTCAGACGCATTGCCGGATAGGCCCCTCGCACGTCTTTCAGGAACCGCCCGGTTCCGCAGGCAACATCCAAGAGCGCCAAATGACGCTGGTCCCGGCCCTGCATAAATTGGGCGATCGAACGCAATCCCGCGCGCCGCATTGCTGCCGCCGCTCCGTAAAACAGCGTTTCAACTTGCACATCATAAAGCCGCGCCGAACCTTCGGTGAGATAGCCTCCCGTCTGGAAATGGAAGTCCTGCGTGAAGTAGTCCGGTAAATCCTCATCCACCACGGCCCGTACGCTGGTCGCGTCGCGTTCCTTGCGACGCCCGACCAGCTCCGGAAGATCCTGGAACATGGCGCGCAGACGCCGCAGGTGCTCCAGCGGGCTTGCCACTTCCTCGTGTCCCGGTGGATAGAGCCCTTCACGCACCGCAGCCGCGTCCGCCATGAGCAGTGCGCGCGCGTCCGCCAGCAGTTCGTCTCGATCCGGCACCGGCCGCGTTGGTGTGAAGCTCGCCGGGGTCGCGATCCGTCTTGATTGCCTTTGCAGGAACCAATTGACACCGCTGTACCACGTCATCCGGGCGACGTTTCCAGCGAGCTGAAGTGCCATTCCCATCTGATCCGCCATGAATTTCAGTAACTCCTCCGACAAAAAAC
>JAUWFF010000238.1 GCA_030607105.1 Filomicrobium sp. | reverse complement strand
TCCTGTAAGCCTTTGAACTACATCGCGAGACCTTTCCGGCAAGCCTCAACATCGTCGCAGGCCGGCTGGTCGGCATCGCCGGTCCTTGGACATAGTTAAATTGCACGCGGAGTTTCTTTCTGCGAGCTAGAGGATGAAAACCCCTGCGGTAGCCTATAGTCTCCCAATCATGACGATCCTCGCATTTGACACCTGCTTTGACGCATGCTCCGTAGCGCTGCTACCGGGCGGAAATGATCCCATTGTCTGGCGCTTTGAAGCGATGCCGACGGGCCATGCCGAACGCCTTGTCCCTATGATCGGCGAGGTCGTGACACAATCAGGCCTGTCGTTCGAGCAGATTGATCGCATTGCTGTTACCGTCGGGCCCGGCACGTTCACGGGTACGCGCATCGGTGTTGCCGCAGCTCGCGCGCTGGCCCTCGCGCTCGACAGACCAGTTACGGCCGAGACGAGCCTTTCGGTAATGGCCGAAGAACTCGCCGACGAATCTGTTGATGGAGACGCAGCGGCTGAGCAGGAAATCCTTATCGCGATGGATGCTCGCCGCGACGAAGTCTACTGCCAGCTCTTTCGTGGTCGCGACGCGCTGACAGCCCCCGCCGTCCTGCCTCCTCGGACTGCGGCTGGACTAGGCCGGGCTGAGATCGCGCTCACAGCGGCCGGCTCAGGCGCCGACGCGATCGCCGCGGCGGCCGGTGAACTGGGGCGTCCCGTAAGGGCTATGCGCGGGGGTCTGCTTCCTTCAGCATTTTTTCTCGCAAAGCGCGCAGCTCAACGTCCAACCAGCTCGGATACTGTTGCACCGCTCTATTTGCGTCCCGCCGATGCCAAGCCGCAGATTGGCAAATCAATTCCACGGACCCTGTGATGATAGCGACCAAAGATCCCTATCCACCCATCGAAGATCGCTATGTCAGCCTGCTTTGGGCGGAGATCGAAATGGCCGAAGATCTGGCCATCATGCATGTCCAGCTTTTTGATCCGGCGTGGGATGCAAATGCATTTCGCGACCTGCTGGCCGAATCTGGGACCAGTGCACTCATAGCAAAGGTGCGATTGTGCGAATTAGGCACGCCCGTGCCGGTCGGTTTCGCGATTGGGCGCGTTGCGGCCGATGAAGCCGAAGTGCTCACGATTGGCGTCACCGAGCCCTTCCAGCGCCGCGGTATCGGCGCCAAGCTTGCCAACGGTCTGCTGCGCGCCGTTAATAGCGCGGGAGCAAAGTGCCTCTTCCGGGAGGTCGCCGCGGACAACGCGGCGGCGTCCGGCCTCTATCAAAGTCTCGGCTTTGCGGAAACTGGCCGGCGCAAAGGTTACTACAACCGGCGGGAAGGCGTGGCGGCAGACGCTTTGATCCTGTCGCTCGACCTTGCAAGGAAGCCATGAGGGCACTTCGCGCGATCCGAATATTGGCTGGGTTCTTTCTGCTCACGGTGCCCCTAATGCCATTGCAGCTGGCCTTTCTAAGGTTCTCCGAACAGCGCGCTCGCACGTTTCCAAACTGGTACCACCGCCAAGTCTGCCGCCTGCTTGGACTGCGCTTCACCATTGACGGGCAGGTAGCAGCCGACAAGCCTGTTTTGCTGGTTGCCAACCACACATCATGGCTGGATATACCGGCCATATCGGCGCTTGCCCCTGTCTCGTTCATCGCCAAGAAGGAGGTGGCCCGGTGGCCGTTTGTTTCCTCGCTGGCGAAGCTGCAGCGCACCGTCTTTGTGGATCGTCAGCGGCGTACCGCCGCCTCCTCTTCTGCCGACGAAATTGCATTGCGACTCGCGCTAGGCGACACACTTGTTCTGTTCGCGGAAGGGACGTCCAGCGACGGCAATCGGGTTCTGCCATTCAAGACCTCTTTGTTCGCCGCCGCTAAGCCGGGACGCTCAAACCGTGCCGAGCCCGGCCGTGGTGCCGACATCGCGGCCGGGCCCGCATCCGCGTCGCCAGCGCCAGGCAGCGCCGCGTCCGATCTTTCCAACGCGCGGGTACAGACGCTAACCATCTGTTACACACACCTCCACGGCATCCCCCTAGAGCGCGCCGAGCGGCCACTGGTTGGCTGGTACGGTGACATGGAAATGGGAGCACACGCCTGGGAACTCCTCAAGGCGGGACCGCTTGACGTTAAAATCAGCGTCGGGCTGCCCGTGCCACTTGACGATTTCGCCGATCGCAAGGCGCTCGCCCGCCATAGCGAGAAGGAAATACGCACCGAGTTGGTACGCATTCTACGAGGCCGGCCACCCGGCCAAGACGTCAAGGTAGCCGAAATTCCACAGGAAGATTTCCGAGCGATTCAGCCTCCGTCTCCTGCTTCTAGGAACTGGGTTTGAGACGTTTCAGACGCGGCTGTGGCAATCGGGTATTCGCTTTTTGGGTTGTTGACATGGCTACCCCTCCTGCACCAATGTCCCGCGCCGTTCGGCAGGGATACATCGTTTGCGGTCTAAGATTTGCACGGCTGTGTTGTCAAAACGTGCAAGCCAATTCGCCCCGACTCAGGATAATCTGTAACAGGTGTGGATTGCCGATTGAGTGGTTCAAGACGGGGCCTTGCGAAAACCAAGGTGCGCCCTTGTAGGAGAAAAACGATGCCGGGGACCAAGAGGGTCTTCGTAAAGACGTTCGGGTGCCAAATGAATGTCTATGACACGGAACGCATGTCCGAGTCGCTCGTTCCCTATGGCTTCACCGAGACTGATCGCATCGATGAAGCCGACGTCATCATTCTCAATACCTGCCACATCCGCGAGAAGGCCGCCGAAAAAGTATACTCGGAGCTTGGCCGCCTCCGGCAGGTCAAGGATGAGCGCCGCCAGCGCGGCAAGAACACCATCATAACGGTCGCCGGTTGTGTCGCCCAGGCTGAAGGCGCTGAAATCCTCGCCCGCGCGCCCGTCGTCGACCTTGTTGTCGGCCCACAGAGCTACCACCGCTTGCCGGATTTGGTGTTTCGCGCGCAGGCAGAATCGCGTCGCCTCGTCGACACCAATTTCCCCGAGCAGGACAAGTTCACGAGACTGCCGGACCGCACCGTGAACAATCCGCCGTCAGCTGGGACCTCGCGTGCGGCTTCGGCCTTCCTCACCGTCCAGGAAGGCTGCGACAAGTTTTGTACCTTCTGCGTTGTCCCTTACACGCGCGGTGTTGAGTACTCACGGCCGGTCGCCGATCTGCTCGTGGAGGCGCGCGCCCTCATCTACCGCGGCGTTCGTGAAATCACGCTGTTAGGTCAGAACGTCAATGCTTATCATGGTGTTGGCCCCGATGGCCGCGATTGGTCGCTTGCGCGTTTGATTCGGGCCCTCGCGGAACTCGAGGGGCTGCAGCGGCTGCGTTACACGACAAGCCACCCCAAGGACATGAGCGATGATCTCATCGACGCCCACAGGGATGAGCCCCGACTGATGCCGTATCTGCACCTGCCCTTCCAGGCCGGCTCCGATCGCATCCTAGCGGCCATGAATCGCAAGCACACGGCCGCCGATTACCGCCGGCTCATCGACAAGATTCGTGCGGCACGCTCCGATATTGCTTTGTCGACTGACATCATAGTTGGCTTCCCGGGTGAAACCGAAGGTGAATTCCTGGATACGCTGAAGCTTGTTGAGGATATCGGGTTTGCCCAGGCGTTTTCCTTCAAGTATTCGCCACGCCCCGGCACGCCCGCCGCCAAGCTCGAGGAGCAACTGCCGGACGAAATCAAATCCGAGCGCCTGCAGCGCCTTCAGTACCTGTTGTCGACCCAGACATCGCGCTTCAACGATAGCTGCATCGGCCGTATAATCCCGGTGCTGTTCGAGCGTTTGGGCCGCCATGCCGGTCAGATTGTCGGGCGTTCACCATACCTGCAGCCGGTTCACGCAACGGGAGCCA
>JAUWFF010000202.1 GCA_030607105.1 Filomicrobium sp. | reverse complement strand
GGCACCGGTAGGCAACGATCTAATCGCTGTTCCAGAGGCCTACACTCTGGTCTCGTATATGTTTTTCCACGGCGACATCTGGCACCTCGTTGGCAACATGCTTTTTTTGTGAGTCTTTGGCGATAACGTCGAGGACGCGGTCGGCCACCTCAAGTTCCTGTTCTTCTATCTGGCCTGCGGTATCTTTGCTGCCCTGGTTCATGCGTACGCCGTTTCCGGCACCCCCATGGCGGGTGTCCCGCTCATCGGGGCTAGTGGCGCGGTGGCCGGCGTCATTGCCGCTTACCTGATGTTGCACCCTCGGGTTCGCGTCTGGGTGCTGGCGCTCAAGGTCATTCCAATGCAGATTTCCGCGGCAATCGTGCTTGGACTGTGGGCGCTGACCCAGGTCGCAATGGTCCTGGTGCCACAGGTTGGCCCCGTGGCTTGGTGGGCGCATGTCGGCGGGCTGGTGGCCGGAGCGGTGTTAATCTTGTTCCTGAAGCGCCCCGAAGTACAGCTATTCGACCGCGGTCTCGCCTGAAGCTGTGCGACGACCTGGTCGGTTGGGTGCGCAAATGCACCTTGCAGGCCGCGGTGCATTGCAGCTGCTGCATTGCGGCTCTTACTCTATATGCAACCTATTTGTCCGGGCGGATTGACGTTCAACAGCCAGACATCTAGGCTCTTATTTCGCATTTGCGAAGGCCCTGAATGGGTTGTGCGTTTTGGTGTAGTTGCCCAACGGCCATACTTGATGTTGATCACCGGCGCAGCTGGCAAAAAAAGAGTTTCTCACCTGACTATCTGGCAACCTTGGCTATGTAACTTTGTTCAAAACAGAGTCGTCAAGAAAACCGTAAAGCAAACAGCAAAACGGAGTAATAAAGGCGTATGAAAATACTCGTGCCGGTCAAGCGAGTGGTCGACTACAATGTGAAAATCCGAGTGAAATCAGATGGCTCGGGCGTCGAACTTGCGAATGTCAAGATGTCGATGAACCCTTTCGATGAGATCGCCGTTGAGGAGGCTGTCCGCATCAAGGAGCGAGGCGCTGCAAGTGAGGTTGTTGCAATCACTATCGGACCGGCAAAGGCCCAGGACACGTTGCGAACGGCCCAGGCGATAGGGGCGGATCGCGCCATCCACATCGAGACCGACATTGCCGTTGAGCCTCTGGGCGTCGCAAAGCTTTTGATGGCTGTGGTTGATGAAGAGAAGCCTGATCTCGTTATCATGGGCAAGCAGGCCATCGACGATGACTGCAATCAAACCGGACAGATGCTCGCAGCCCTTCTCGGTTGGTCGCAAGGCACGTTTGCTTCCAAGATCGAGCTGACCGACGGCAAGGCCCTTGTCACCCGGGAAATCGACGGTGGCCTCGAGACCTTGTCGCTGGTCATGCCAGCTGTCGTTACAACCGACCTCCGGCTTAATGAACCCCGCTACCCCTCACTGCCCAATATTATGAAGGCGAAGAAGAAACCCCTGGATAAGAAATCCCCCGACGATTACGGCGTCGACGTTACACCCCGGCTTGAAGTCTTGAAAACCACCGAACCGGCGACGCGTGAGGCCGGTATCATCGTTGAGAGCGTCGGAGAGCTCGTGGAGAAACTCAAGAACGAGGCGGGGGTAATTTGATGGCGGTTCTTCTACTTGCCGAACACGATAATATGGGCCTCAACGAAGCGACCGCTAAGGCAATGTCGGCGGCGAACCAACTTGGTTGCGACGTCCATGTGCTTGTCGCTGGGGCTGATTGCGGCGCGGTTGCCGAGGCCGCCGCCAAGCTCGATGGCGCTTCCAAGGTCTTGCTTGCCGACGCCCCGCACTTCGCCCATCCGCTGGCCGAAGAGCTGGCCGCGCTCATCGTCCCGCTGATGGCGGATTATGAAGCGCTCATCGCGCCAGCAACGGCCAACGGAAAGAATGTATTGCCACGCGTTGCCGCGCTGCTTGACGTCATGCAGGTGTCGGACATCACGTCAGTTATCGCGCCGGATACTTTCGAGCGGCCGATCTATGCGGGTAACGCTGTGCAGACCGTCAAGTGCTCCGAACCCAAAAAGGTGATCACCGCGCGTACCGCCGCCTTTAAGGCGGTTGATGCGAAGGGCTCTGCCGCGGTGGAAGCAGTCGAAGCATCGGCGCGTGCCGCCAAGTCGGAATTCAAGAACGCCGAACTGACCGAATCCGATCGCCCTGAATTGGCCTCTGCCAAGATTATTGTCTCCGGCGGTCGAGGCGTTGGGTCCGGCGATAACTTCAAAAAGCTCATTGAACCCGTCGCCGACGTATTGGGCGCTGCGATCGGCGCCAGCCGTGCCGCTGTCGACGCCGGCTATGTGCCCAACGACATGCAGGTTGGCCAGACGGGTAAGGTCGTTGCCCCGGATCTCTATATCGCCGTCGGTATATCTGGTGCCATCCAGCACTTGGCCGGTATGAAGGACTCCAAGATTATCGTCGCCATCAACAAGGATTCGGAGGCGGCGATTTTCCAGATTGCCGATTACGGCCTGGTCGCCGATCTGTTCGAGGCCATGCCGGAGCTTAAGACCGAATTGAGAAACTTGAAGACTTAGCCACGATGGACAATCGCGAGCCTCATCAAGGGAGCCTGCCTTAATGGATATCCCCGTAATGCCCGAACAAAACACGGGGCCCGACGCGGGTAGCGCCAAAGCGGCCTCAATTCTTTCAGTCGGGATCATTGGCGCCGGACAGATGGGCAATGGCATTGCCCATGTCGCTTCGCTCGCCTCGTACGATGTTCTCATCAACGACTTGTCGCCCGAGGCCTTCGAGAAGGCCATGCAGACGATCTCCCGCAACATGGACCGTCAGATCGCCAAGGGCATAATCAGCGAAGATGCCAAGAGCGAGGCGCTTGAGCGCATTTCATTCGCCGAGAGCTTTGCCAATCTAAGCGATTGCGACATGATAATCGAGGCGGCCACCGAAGACGAAGGCGTCAAGCGCAACATCTTCGCGGCGCTGTGCAAGGAGATTAAGCCTGAAGCCATCATCGCCACCAATACGTCATCGATCTCCGTGACGCGTCTGGCATCGATCACCGATCGCCCGGATCGATTCATCGGCATGCACTTCATGAATCCGGTGCCGTTGATGGAGCTGGTCGAGCTGATACGCGGCATCGCCACTGAAGACGACACCTTCGAAATAAGCCGCGCATTCGTTCATTCGCTAGGTAAGACGACGGCGGTATCGGAGGACTTTCCTGCCTTCATCGTCAATCGAATCTTGCTTCCGATGATCAATGAGGCGGTCTACACGCTCTATGAAGGCGTGGGAACCGTGGAGTCGATCGACAAGGCCATGAAGCTTGGCGCCAACCATCCGATGGGTCCGCTCGAACTCGCCGACTTCATCGGCCTCGATACCTGCCTGTCGGTCATGCAGGTACTCTATGAAGGTCTCGCTGATTCCAAGTATCGCCCGTGCCCGCTTCTGGTCAAGTACGTCGAGGCCGGGTGGCTTGGCCGCAAGACACAGCGAGGATTTTACGACTACCGAGGCGAGGTTCCGGTTCCGACCCGATAACCGGTCACGGAGCTCGAGCAGATGAACGGGCGGCATCTGCCGCCCCTTTTTCATTCTAGGAATAGAACATGGCTGATTTACCCAGGGTAGCGGTTGTTACGGGAGCCGGATCGGGCATCGGACGGGCCGTGGCGCTGGCGTTGCAAGGCGACGGCTACAACGTTGTTCTCGCTGGCCGCCATCGCTCGAAATTAGAAGACACGATTGCCCAAGCCAAGGCTGGCGCAGGTGAGATGCGCGCCTTTCCAACTGATGTATCTGACCCTCTGGCGGTGAAAGCGCTGTTCCACGCGGCCGACCAGGCCTACAACCGCGTTGACGTACTCTTCAACAATGCCGGCATCAGCGCTCCGCCAAAACCGATGGAGGAAGTAACGCTCGAAGAGTGGCGCAAGGTCGTCAACGTCAATTTGACCGGTGTCTTCTTGTGTTGTCAGGAGGCCATCCGGCTGATGAAGGCGCAAGGCCCTCAGGGCGGCCGCATCATTAACAACGGTTCGATCTCAGCGCACTCGCCCCGCCCGATGTCGGCGCCGTACACATCAACAAAGCACGCCATTACTGGGCTCACGAAGTCGATCGCCCTCGACGGCAGGGCTCACAACATCGCCTGCTCGCAGAT
>JAUWFF010000221.1 GCA_030607105.1 Filomicrobium sp. | reverse complement strand
CACCATCAAAGCCTGGATGGGGGCCACACACTTCAAAATGAAGACCCTAAAGCACGTCGCCACTGAAATGGCGCTGCACGTGCTTGCCTATAACATGAAGCGGGTGATCGCGATCCTCGGTGTGCCAGGACTGATCGAGGCGCTCCAAGCCTTGTTGGCGTCCGCGGCGACTATGCTTCAAAGATTGGCCCGCTGGGCCGCCACGGGCGCCTCACGCCCAAGATTGTCCGCAAATTGACCCGAGAACGCTTCACTCAGCCTCCTAAAGGCTGCCAACGGGCATCCTCGCGCGTTTTCACACGGCCTCTCCACACAGCGAACCTATCGCAAAGGCTACAATCGGACGGTTTGGGTTAAATTGTCGGTCGGGCCAAGAACAAGAGAAAGGCGCCGTCCGGCCAAGGCACCCGTGACGGAGGCGGGCAGACATTAGTCACCTTCAGCGACGCCTTCCGAACGAGCGGCGGCCCTTCGACTGCGATATGCGGGCACCGCAATGAGTAAAACACCGACGATTAACAGCCCGAGCGTCATGGGCCTTTCCCATATGAAGCTGATGCCGTCCGTCAGATTTACGGCCCGGGCGAAATTGTTCTCCAGCAGGCCGCCGAGAATGAATCCGATGAGTAGCGGTGCGACTGGATAGTCTGCAAAGCGTAGTATAGTCGCTACGCTCCCCAAACCGACCAACAGAAGCAACTCGGTAGCGTTGTTCTGACCGATGTAGGCGCCCATCAGCGTGAAGAAGAGAATGAAGGGGATCAGATAGTTGCGGGGAACCGCGAGAAGTCTGGCGATGTAGGGGATTAAAGGCAAGTTTAAGATCAAGAGCACCACGTTTCCCAGGTACATAGAGATGATCACGGACCAGAAAATCTCGGGCCGATCCACCATCAACCGCGGCCCTGGCGCAACGTTTATCGCGAGAAGTGCCCCAAGCAGGATTGCTGTGGTTCCGGAGCCGGGGATACCGAGCGTCAGCAGTGGGACAAAGGAGCCGGTGCAGGCCGCGTTGTTAGCGGTCTCAGGCGCGGCCACGCCTTTGATCGAGCCCTTGCCGAACTCCGCCTGCTCCTTTCCCTTTGCGATGTTGCGCTCGACGGCGTAGCCCAGAAACGAGGCAATGGTCGCGCCCGCGCCGGGCAGGACGCCAATGAGAAAGCTTTGGACGGACTGGCGGGCGATTACGGGTGCGATAGCCCGCGCCTCGGCACCGGAAATCCTCAAATCTTTGATCTCGCCGGCTGCATCGCCTTGTCCGCCGCGTTTGGCGCGCTTGGGATCGAGAACGAGAAACAGCGCTTCGGGTAGTGCGAAGAGCGCCATGGCCAGCGTGATGAAGCCGATGCCACTTTGAAGGTCCTGCAGACCGAGGGTGAAGCGCGGTGCATTGAACAGTGCGCTCTCACCGACGGTGGCGAGCATCAGCCCGAGGATGGTCATCATTAACGCCTTAGCGACCTGTCCGCTGCCTGCGAACGCGGCGATAGCAGACAGGCCGACAACCATGAGCGCAAAATATTCCGCCGAGTGGAACAGCAGCGCGAAGCTGGCAAGCGCGGGCGCAAAGGCCATCAGCAGAACGGCGCCGACAGTGCCACCGGCGAACGAGGCGATGGCCGCAATCGTGAGAGCCTTGCCCGCCTTGCCTTGGCGCGCCATCGGATAGCCGTCGAAAGAAGTGGCGACCGTTCCTGCTACGCCCGGAGCATTGATCAGGATCGAGGACGTCGAGCCGCCGAAAATCGCCCCGTAGTACACGCCAGCAAGCAGGATCAACGCAGCCGACGGATCGCCGAGCTTGATCGCAATGGGGATCATGATGGCAATGATCGACATCGGCCCAAGGCCCGGAAGCATGCCAATCAATGTTCCCAGCAGGCAACCGGCAACGACCATGATTAGGTTCTGAAAGGAAAAGGCCGTCGACAGGCCGATGATGATCCCGTCGAGCATTGACTCCTCCTATGCTCCAGTAAGAAGCGAGAGGAACGCAGTATCTGGCCAGGGCCTAAGAACGATTTCGAGCATTCGTTCAACCAGGAACCAGACGACACAGGTGGCCGTGACTGATATCGCTACGAGCCTCAGGAGCTTGCGTTCTCCGAGGATGAGCGCAGTGCCGATCAAAAACAGCGATGTGGAGCCGATAAAACCGAGTGGGCGCAGAAGTAGTGCATAGGCGATCATCGACACAAGAAGGGCGACTGCTTGAGCGGCATAACCTGCCTTGAGGGAGGAAAAGTCCACAGGGCCAAGGTTCTCTTCCGCATCCCCCGGTGCCCGTCCGCCAAAAATAACGAACAGCGCGACGACGCCTCCAGCGATGGAAAGTGCCTTGGGCAGACTGTTTGGCAGAAACGACATGCCGAGTTCAAAGGGTAGCAATTCGTCCTGCATGGTGACGAAAGCCGTGTATCCATACGCTATGCAAAAGGCGAGAAAGAGAACCCCGATACATCGCTCCAACGTCATGACCGAGCCCTCCTCCAAATGCTGGTAATAAGCACGGCGAGGCAGACGGAACATGCCACGCCGGCTGTTTCAGTGGTTATCGCCAGGCAAAGCTCAACGCTTGAGGAAGCCGAGTTCAATCATGAGCTCTTTTATGATCTTTTCCTGATTCACCAGGAAAGCCTCGAAATCCTTGCCCGCGTTGTGAATGTTGACCCAACCGTTGCGCGCCCGCACGGCATCCCACTCGGGCGTCTCGTACATGGCGGCCAGGACTTCGCGATAGGCCTTGGCCTTTTGTTCCGGCAGGCCGGGGGCGCCGAAGAAACCGCGCCAGTTGACGAACTCGACGTTGTAGCCCTGTTCCTTGACAGTCGGAGCTTCCGGGAGTGCATCCACCCGTTCAGGCGCCGTCACAGCAATCACGCGCATTTCGCCGGCCTTCGTCAGGGCCACCGCTTCGGAAAAGCCTGTGGAACCAACATCGACTTCGCCGGCAAGGATGGCGGCGTTCAGCTTCCCGCCGGTATCATAGGGGATGTACTTAAGCTGCTTCGGGTCGCCGCCTGCAGCTTTGAAGATCATCGCCGCGACCAGATGGTCCATGCTGCCGGGGACCGAGCCGCCACCTACTTTCACCGACCGCGGATCGGTTTTAAATTTCGCAAGCAGGTCTTTGAAATCTTTAATGGGGCTGTCTTTAGCAACGATCAGCGCCGCATAGTCTCCGATCGTTCCGGCGATCATTGTTAGATCGCGGAAGTTTTGCGGGAATCGACCAATCAGCGAACGGATAACGATTGGTGTCGAGTTGACCATGAGCGTACCATGGTTCGAGTCGGCGTTCTCGATCAGGTAGCCGATCGCCTTGCCGCCGCCGCCGCCGGACATGTTTTCGTAGGACGCCGAACGAATTAGGCCGGAAGCCGTCAGCGCTTCGCCGGTACCGCGCGCGGTGCCGTCCCAGCCGCCGCCAGCGCCGCCGGGGATCAGGAAGTGAATGCTGTCGAGCTTCTGGCGATTGTCGGCGTTGGCGGCGGCTGCGAGCACCAGGCCCAGCGCGGCCACGCCGGCTATTTGGGCGGTACGGCCCAAGAAGTCAGAAATACTCATATTTTGAGCCTCCGTATCTGTTTCGGCCGTGGGCGCGACTCGGCTCTGACGAAATGCCAATGGGCAGCATGTGCCGATCGAAATGCAGACAGTCGGAGAGAAACCTGCTTGACACGGAGCAGCGGCCAAGTTCCCTGATCGGTTCCTCCCCGGCCATCCGCGACGATTGCTTCGCCGTCCTTAACGACCAGAAGAATGCATAGCAGGCGTTTGGTCCTAGGGCCATTTTTCAAAGATTTAATGGATCACACTTTGAACCTGGTTTCTTAAAGGCTGCCCAGATGAACAACCAAGGATACCGATGCAGTTGCGTACCTCCGCAACCAATGGAGCTACGTACCCGCTAAAAACGGCAGTTCCTAAAGGTCCGCTTTTTGATCAAAGCGGACATCTCAACGGCAACCTTTGCGCACTCTCGAAGAACAGCGACTGAACGTCGGCGAGTGACCCATTGCTCAGATCTCCCAT
>JAUWFF010000072.1 GCA_030607105.1 Filomicrobium sp. | reverse complement strand
CAATGGTCCGGTCGCTCATCTTCATTGCAGTGTTTTATCTCAACACAGCCGTGTTCTTATTGTTTGGCTCGCCGCTCTTGTTTGCCCCGCGCAGTTGGGCGATGGCTGGACTGAGAGCTCACGCGCGTGCCTCGTTGTGGTGGATGCGCGTGATCTTGGGCACCAGAACGGAGGTCCGGGGCCTCGAACATCTTCCCAAGGATGCGGTCCTCGTTGCCGCCAAACACCAATCGGCATGGGACACGTTCGCACTCATCCCGTTGTTCCGCGACCCCGCGATGGTCATGAAGGCCGAACTAGGTAGCATCCCCTTTTACGGCTGGTTTTCGCGCAAGTTCGAGCACATTCTCGTCGAGCGTGGCAAGGCGGCGAGCGCCTTGCGCCAGATGATCAAAGAGGCGCGCCAACGCGCCGAACAGCACCGCGACATAGTCATTTTCCCCGAAGGAACCAGGCGGCCGCCTGGGGCCCCGCCTGATTACAAATCCGGTGTCGTTGCGCTCTATGAGGGTCTCGAAAGGCCCTGCATACCGGTGGCACTGAATTCCGGGGTGTTTTGGCCGCGCGGATCGCTTCGCAAGCGTTTCGGAACAATCGTTGTCGAGCTGCAGGAACCCATACCGCCAGGCTTGCCGCGGGCCGATTTTCGCCGGCTCCTGATCGAGAGGATTGAAACGGCAACCGAACGGCTGCGCATTGAAGCTCAACACGAACTGGGCTTGGAAAAGCCGCAAAGCCTGGTTGCAACCTCAGTCAAGCAAGAACAAAATTAAAACAAAAATCGAACATAATTTGACTCGCCGCCGGTTTAACCCCATGTTGAGCGGGTTGCAGGTTGCTCGCGTAGAATACTGCAGGCTTCTGCAATCCATGCCTTTTCGACGGAATAGCAATGGTTCCCATCGCCGAAGAAATCTGGAATTTGAAGTATCGGTTGCGCGAAGAGTACGGTTCCCCGCTCGACCAGTCGATTGACGACACTTTTGCCCGTGTCGCCGCCGCGGCAGCGTCGGCGGAACCGGGTGGTAAACGCGTCCGTCAGCGCTGGGCGAAGAAGTTTCACGCAGCGATGTCCGACTTTGGCTTTTTGCCAGGCGGCCGAATTTTGGCCGGTGCCGGTAGCGCGCGGCAGGTAACGCTGTTCAACTGCTTCGTGATGGGGGAAGTCGCAGACGATCTCAGCGACATCTTCGAGGGTGTCCGCAAAGCGGCGCTGACGATGCAGATGGGCGGCGGCATTGGGGTCGATTTCTCAACGTTGCGGCCGCGCGGGGCGATGGTGCACGGGGTCGGTGCTGATGCCTCGGGTCCGGTAAGCTTCATGGACGTTTGGGATTCGATGTGCCGCACGATTATGTCGGCTGGCACTCGTCGCGGCGCCATGATGGCTACCCTTCGCGCTGATCATCCCGACATTGAGGAATTTATTGACGCCAAGAGCACGCGTGGGCGCCTGACGAACTTTAATCTCTCTGTCCTGGTGCCCGACGCCCTGATGCGGGCTGTCGCCCTCGACGGCGAATGGGATCTGGTCTTTGCTGACAAGGTCTACCGCACCGTTCGCGCCCGTGATTTGTGGGAACGCATCATGTCGGCGACTTACGAATTCTCCGAGCCCGGCGTGATCTTTATCGACCGCATCAACGCACTTAATAACTTGGCGTACTGCGAGACGATCTATGCAACAAACCCCTGTGGTGAGCAGCCGCTGCCGCCTAACGGGGCCTGTCTTTTGGGCTCGCTCAACCTGACGGTCTTCGTCCGCGATCCGTTCACCGCCAAAGCCGCCCTTGACCCTGAAAAACTCGCCGATCGTGCCGCCCTCGCCGTCCGTTTCCTCGACGACGTCATCGACGTTTCCCAATATCCATTGCCCGAACAAAAGCAGGAAGCACTGGCCAAGCGCCGTATGGGTCTTGGTATCACCGGGCTTGCCGACGCCCTCATCATGTGTGGCGCCGTCTACGGGGGTGACACGGCGCAAAATCTCGCCGCGACTTGGATGCGCACAATTCAAGAAGCAGCTTATAAGGCCAGCAGCGAACTGGCGGCCGAAAAAGGCTCTTTCCCCCTTTTCGACGCGGACAAGTTCTTGACCTCCCCGATGTTCGAACGGCTCAGTCCAAGCGTCGTCGAGGTGATCCGCGAAAAGGGACTGCGCAACGGCTGTCTGACAACCGTTGCGCCGACTGGCACCATTTCCCTTCTGGCCGGCAACGTCTCAAGCGGCATCGAGCCCGTATTCGATTTTGTTTACTCGCGCAGGGTTCTGGAGGCCGACGGCGGCCTGCGCACGGAATCGGTCGAGGACTTCGCGCACGCTGAGTTTAGGTTACGTTCGCCGGAGGCCGGCGAGCTGCCGGAGGCATTCGTCCGCGCCGGCGATATCGGGCCCGCGGATCACCTCCGAATGCAGGCGGCCGCACAGCGTTATTGCGACAGCTCGATCTCCAAGACCATTAATGTGCCCAAGGAATTCGCATACGACGACTTCGAGGACGTCTACCGACAGGCTTACGAACTGGGGCTCAAGGGATGCACCACCTTTCGGCCATCGCCGTTGCGTGGAGCCATTCTCATGTCAGATGAGGCCACAACACGGTTTAACGGCGAGGAGTTGCCCCCACCGGCGCCCCCGCCCACACCATCAGTTTCCTCAGATCACAACCTGCCGCCCGCCCACCAGCCAACGGCCTCTGCTGGCGGCGATCATGTAGGTGATGTAGTCTATCTGTCCAAGCCTCTGGAGCGTTCCCCCGTTCTCCACGGCATGACCTATAAGCTGAAATGGCCCGGCAGCGACCACGCCCTCTACGTCACCATCAATGACATCGAACGCGATGGCCGTCGCCGGCCTTTTGAGGTCTTCATTAACACCAAAAGCCTCGAGCATTACGCCTGGACCATCGCGCTAACCCGCATGATCTCCGCGGTTTTTCGCCGAGGCGGCGACGTCACCTTCGTGGCCGAGGAACTGCAGGCGATATTTGATCCTAAAGGCGGGCGTTGGATCTCGGGCCGCTATGTTCCCAGCCTGCAAGCTGCCATCGGCGAGATCATCGAGGGCCACATGCAACGCATCGGCTTTTTGCAGGAGGGCGCTGGCCAACAGGCACCGGCCGCCATCGTACGCGCAGAAGGTCTCAGCGAGGGCGCTGGCATCATTACGAGCCGTAGCAGCCAATCGCCGCCGGAAGTCGCAATACCCTCGGGCGATCGCCATCGGCAATGTCCGCGTTGCGGTGCCACCGGATACGTTCGCCGTGAAGGTTGCTGGACGTGCGAACGCTGCGGTTTTTCACAGTGTGACTGATAGACCGCACGAGTTCCTGTTCCGCCGCGAGTCGCCGTGATCCTTAAATGTTAGTTAACTCTTTCCCGTTTAAGTACGAGGGTGTGATCAGCGCGAAATTAAGTTGGCTTCCGCACGTTGTTCACATACCGAAAAAATGCGTGATCACGTCGCGTTGTTGCTGGTCGTGCGCAAGCAGTCCGATCTATGCTTTGGGAAGTAAGGTGGGTCGGAGTTTTAAGATTCCGATTGAGTGAGATGTCGATTATGTGTGCACAGGTTCTCAAGTTCCGGCAGGCGAAGAAGCAGGCAGCGAAGCCCGCGTCAGACACGACCTCACAGTCTTGCGCAGCTTCCACGACTGTCGACGAGGCCCGACTCGATACATCCGATCTCCAATTCTGGATCGGCGCCTCGGGAGCCCGCTACATCCACACGGTTCACTCGCTCATCGATTGCCCTGAAGTCCCGCACGTGAATTATTTGCTGGTTCGCAAGGAAGATTGCGGCTTTCAGACCGTGCTTGCCGCCGGGCATACGACCCATCATGCCGCCTCCCTAAACCTCGCGGAAATCCGGCGGCTTGGCGCGACTTTGGGCGCCAACGAGGTTCACGTGCACATGCTGGCCAGAGACGACCGTCAGGCCAAGGTGATCGAACACGACCTTCGCGCGTCGCAAATTCACGGCAGTATGCATTCGGCTTCGCCCCTTCATCACTGACGCCCCCGAACGTGCTCAGCAGCCAGGTGCGGCCGCCGGGCGGCATCTCAGTTGTCGTCCATTTTCAGCGCGGCAATAAAAGCTTCCTGGGGGATCTCCACTTTCCCGAACTGGCGCATCTTCTTCTTACCGGCCTTCTGCTTTTCCAGAAGCTTCCGCTTACGCGTTATGTCGCCGCCGTAGCATTTTGCCAGAACGTCTTTGCGTAACGCCCGGATTGTCTCACGTGCGATAATGCGCCCGCCAATTGCGGCCTGGACGGGGATCTGGAACATATGCTGCGGTATCAGGTCCTTGAGCTTCTCGCACATAACCCGGCCACGGTTTTCGGCGCGGCTGCGATGGACGATCATCGATAGCGCGTCAACAGGTTCCGCGTTGACAAGGATCGACATCTTCACCAGGTCGCTCGGCTCATAGCCAATGAGCTGATAATCGAACGAAGCATACCCTTTCGAGATCGATTTGAGACGGTCGTAGAAATCAAACACGACTTCGTTAAGCGGCAATTCATAGACCGCCATGGCGCGACTGCCCGCATAAGTAAGGTCTTTCTGTCGCCCGCGCCGCTCCTGGCAAAGCTTCAGCACCGGCCCAAGATAATCGTCCGGGACCATGATGGTCGCCTGAATCCAGGGCTCCTCTATCCGGTCGATTTTGACTACGTCCGGCATGTCGGCCGGGTTGTGCATCTCTGTCAGGGCCCCGTCGGTCATGTGGACGTGATAGACGACAGACGGCGCCGTGGTGATAAGGTCAAGGTTGAATTCCCGCTCCAGCCGTTCCGTGATGATTTCCAGGTGCAGCAGCCCTAGGAATCCGCAGCGAAACCCGAAGCCGAGCGCCGCCGAACTTTCTGTTTCGAATGAGAAGCTGGCATCGTTGAGCCGCAGCCGAGCCATCGCCTCGCGCAGGTCCTCGAAATCCGCGGCATCGACTGGGAACAGACCGCAAAACACAACAGGCTGGGCCGGCCGGAACCCTGGCAGGGGTTGTTCGCACGGTTTTTTCTCGTCCGTAATCGTATCGCCGACGCGCGTATCGGCGACCTCCTTAATCGCCGCGGTGAAGAATCCGATTTCACCTGGTCCGAGCTGCTGCAGCATCTCCTGCTTGGGGCGGAAGATGCCGACCCGCTCCACCGGGTGCACGGCCCCAGTCGACATCAGTTTCACCTTCTGGCCCTTCTTGAGAACGCCATCGATAACTCGGACCAAAACGATCACGCCGAGGTAAGCATCATACCAGCTGTCGACCAGCATCGCTTGCAGCGGCTTGGATTCATCGCCCTTGGGCGCAGGCAGATTCTCAACGATGGCTTCCAGCACGGCCTGGACATTCTGCCCGGTCTTTGCCGAAATCGGCACGGCCTCCGAGGCATCCAGGCCGATCACGTCTTCAATTTGTTCCTTGACGCGGTCGACGTCGGCCGCCGGGAGATCGACTTTGTTCAAGATCGGCAGGATTTCGAGATCGTTATCGAGCGCCGTGTATACATTTGCCAGCGTCTGCGCCTCCACCCCCTGCGAGGCATCGACCACCAAGATTGCCCCTTCGCAGGCGGCCAGCGAGCGTGACACTTCGTACGCGAAGTCGACATGCCCCGGCGTGTCCATCAAGTTGAGCTGATAGGTTTTTCCATCCGTATGCTTGTAATCAAGCCTCACCGTTTGCGCTTTGATAGTGATGCCGCGTTCTCTCTCGATATCCATCGAGTCGAGGATCTGCTCTTTCATCTCGCGCTCGGTCAGTCCGCCGGTCAACTGTATGAGTCGGTCCGACAGGGTCGATTTGCCGTGATCTATGTGTGCGATGATCGAGAAATTGCGTATATGGGTTGTGTCGGTCATAGGGCGCTGATGTACACCACGGGCAAGAACGGCGCAAAGACCACTTCGACGCGACCCCCAACTGGCTGAACTGGCCTGCGCTAGGCCTTTTCTAAGGTCTCGGAACCAATGCAACTGACCTCCCTGGAACGACCAAGGAGCCCGCTCGGACCAGCATAATCACTTGCACGATCGGCAAAGTCCTTGCAGCATGCTCAGCCCCGAGTTGAATTGCGATGCCTGTCTGATTTTGCAAAACTTGCGGTATGCGTTAGGCAAGCCTCAGCTGCCGGTGTCCTTTGACCGTCCCGTGGTCTAGGAAACGGAGCGGACCCGAGGACGCAATCGTAGCAAGACTCAAATCCAGCGCGAGGAGCAACAATAATGGCAAAGTCCGATTTTTCAGGAGCCCAGGGGCTCTCCGACGAGGCGCGGAAGGCCGCAGGAGCTGCCTTTGATGCGCTGGCTCAGTGGCGTGACGAGATGGCACGCGCCAACGAAAATTATTCTAGCAAGGTTTTCGACCAAATGGCAGAGGCCAGCCGCGCCATGGGGTGGCCGGACGCGATGATCGAATCCGCGCGTGGCCAAATGCAGGAAGCCTCCCGGATGCAACTCCAGATGATGGATCAGCTGATAGAAGCCTGGTCAAAGCAGATCAAGGCGCCGGACATGGGTATGGCCTCGCCGACCGACTTCA